>NZ_JBEYSL010000211.1:0-10999 GCF_040642735.1 Micromonospora sp. NPDC047753
CCGGAACCGGCACCTTCACCGCGTCCGGCTTGCGGAACAGGGCGACCACCTCGACGCTCGCCGCCGAGCGCGACTCGAGGTAGCGCAGCAGCCAGGAGAGCGTGAGCCCAGAGTCGACGATGTCCTCGACGACGATCACGTGCCGACCGGCGATGTCCCGGTCCAGATCCTTGAGGATGCGGACCACCCCGGAGGAGGTGGTGCCCTGGCCGTAGGACGAGATGGCCATGAAGTCGAGCTCCGCCGGCGGGCCGTTGCGGCCCAGCGCCCGGGCGAAGTCCGCCATGAACATCACCGCGCCCTTGAGTACGCACACCAGCAGCAGCCCGTCGCCCACGTGGGAGTAGTCGGCGGAGACCTGCTTGGCCAGCTCCGCCGTCTTCTCGCGGATCTGCGCCTCGGAGATGATCACGTGGTCGATGTCGGCGTCGTACCAGGAGCCGTCAGCCATGACTCCTAGCCTGCCGTACGTCGGATGGCCTCCGTCGGCGGGGCCGCACCTTTTGGCGCGGTCCCGCCGAGGATTTTCTGCGCAAACAACGCTAATCACATCAGTTGGTGCGTGACCGCCAGCGGCGGCCATCGTCGCTCGGCTTCCAGTCGGCCGAATCGTGGCTGTCGACGGTGAGGCCGGCCGCCGAGGCGGCGGCGAGGAGGACGAGGAACAGGAGGATGAACAGGAACTCCATGGCGGCGCTCGCTTTCGCATGATTGCTGTCGGTTTCGCCGCCGCTGCGCACCGGACTGAGACAAGTCTGCGACCTCGCGAAGCGATCGGACAGTGGCAGGAATGCCAGTGGTCATCGATTTACTGCCACCTGTCGGGTTACCCTCGTCACATGCTGCGGTCCGTTGCCGTCCTCGCCCTCGACCAGGTCGCTCCCTTCGAGCTCGGCGTGCTCGCCGAGGTGTTCGGCACCGACCGGACAGCCGACGGTTTCCCCGCCTACCGCTTTCAGGTGTGCAGCCCGGACGGCGCTCCAGTGCGTACCTCGTCCGGCTTCCACCTCACCCCGCACGCCGACCTCGGCCCGGTCGACGAGGCCGACCTGGTGGCCATCCCCGCGCACAGCCAGGGCACCACGGTCCCCGGCCCGGTGCTCGACGCGCTCCGCCGGGCCGACGCCCGCGGAGCGCACCTGTTCAGCGTCTGCTCCGGAGCCTTCCTGCTCGGCGAGGCCGGGCTGCTCGACGACCGCGAGTGCACTACCCACTGGCGGTACGTGGACGAGCTGCAACGCCGGCACCCGCGCGCCCGGGTGCGGTGCAACTCGCTCTACGTCCAGGACGGTCGGTTGCTCACCAGCGCAGGCACGGCGGCCGGCATCGACGCGTGCCTGCACCTGATCCGCCAGGAGCACGGCTCGGCCACCGCGACCCGGCTGGCCCGGCGGATGGTGGTCCCGCCGCACCGCGACGGCGGTCAATCCCAGTACGTCGAGGCGCCCATCCCGAAGGCACCCGAGGCACCCACCCTCGAACCGGTGCTGGAGTGGCTGATGGGCCACCTGGACCGGACGATCACCGTGGAGGAGTTGGCCGCCCGCGCCGGCATGGCGCCCCGCACGTTCGCCCGCCGGTTCCGCGCCGAGACCGGCACCACCCCGCACGACTGGCTCACCAACCAGCGGGTGCTGCTCGCCCGGCGGCTGCTGGAGGAGACCCCGTTGAGCGTGGAGGCGGTCGCCGACCAGTCCGGCTTCGGCGACGCGGCCGCGTTGCGCCACCACTTCAGTCGCCGGGTCGGTGCCACCCCACACAGTTACCGGACCACCTTCCGGGACCGGGCACACAGCGGCTGAGACCGGCCGGTCAGGTCAGGCGGGGCGCACCGATGCCAGCCGGCCGTCGCGGCGGAGCACGCGTACACCGCCGGGCAGGTCGGTCGGGCCCTGACCGCGCCAATCGGTCACCAGGGCGTCCAGAGCGGCCACGTGCCGGTGCGACAGGGCACCGGGCAGCGCGCCCAGCTCGCGGGCCCAGGAGTGCAGCACCCGGCCGCGTACGGCGGGAACCAGGCCGAGCAGCGCCGGTACGGACAGCCCTCCGTCGGGGCACCGGGCCGCCGCCAGAGCCGTCCCCGCCAGCTCGTCGAGCGCGGCGTTGTCGGCGGCCACCAGCCGGGCGGTACGCGCCAGGTTGTCCACCACACCTGGCCCGAGCGCCCGCACCAGCGCCGGCAGCAGGTCGCCCCGCACCCTCGACCGGGCGTACGACGGGTCGCTGTTGTGCGGGTCCTGCCACGGGCTCAGCCCGAGGACGGCGCAGGCGGCGCGGGTCTGGTCCCGACCGATCTCCAGCAGCGGACGCAGCAGTGGCACCCCGCCCAGGTCGCGGCGGGCGGGCATTCCGGCCAGCCCGCGTGGGCCGGCGCCCCGGGCGAGCGCGAGCAGCACCGTCTCCGCCTGGTCGTCGCGGGTGTGCCCGGTGAGCACCGCGACGGCGTTCTGTTGCCGGGCCGCCTCGGTCAGCGCCTGGTAGCGGGCCTCGCGGGCGGCCGCCTCCGGCCCGCCGGGACGCCCGGCCACCTCCACCCGGACCACAGTCGTCGACACGAACCCGACCCCTCGCCCCCAGGTGGCGACCGCCTCGGCGCGCTCCGCGGAGCCGTCCTGCAAACCGTGGTCGACGGTGACGAGCCCCGCGGCGCGGCCCAGCCGTGGCGCCACGAAGGCGGTGGCCGCCGCGAGCGCGAGCGAGTCGGCACCACCGGAGCAGGCGACCAGCACCGGCCCGCCGGACGGCAGACCGGTGAGGGCGCGGCGGACCGCCACCCGGATCGCGGCCACCGGCGGAGCGAGCGCGGCCACCGGCGGGTGGTCAGCCAGCGGCCGGGATGGTGCCGGCCGGGCCGTGCACCCGGGCGACCCAGGCGTCCGGGTCACCCAACTCCGACAGCCGAGGCAGGGTCAGCGGCGAGTTGAAGATCGAGTTGAAGCCGTCCATGCCGACGCGTTCCACCACCCCGTGCACGAACTTGCGCCCCTCGGCGTACTGGCGCATCTTGACGTCCACGCCGAGCAGCCGGCGGATCGCCTTCTCCAGCGGGTTGCCCGCCTCCCGGCGTCGGTTGAACGACGCCCGGATCCGCTCCACGCTCGGGATCACCTGCGGGCCGACGCCGTCCATCACGAACTCGGCGTGCCCCTCCAGCAGGGTCATCAACGCGGTGAGCCGGTCCAGTACGGCCCGCTGCGCCGGGGTCTGCACGATGTCCAGCACGCTGGTGCGGCTCTCCGGATCACGGACCGCGTCGGACAGTGTGGCCACCCCGCGCCGCAGCCGCTCGACCAGGTGCTCGCTTCCGCTGGACGAGGCGTCGACGAACGCCTGCACCTCGCTGAGGAAGTAGGCCCGCATCCACGGCACGGCCGTGAACTGGGTGCGGTGGGTGACCTCGTGCAGACACACCCAGAGCCGGAAGTCCCGAGGGTCGGCGCCGAGCTTGCGCTCCACCTCGACGATGTTCGGCGCGACCAGCAGCAGCTGGCCCGGGTCGGCCGAGAAGACCTCGTACTGGCCGAGCACCCGGCCGGAGAGGTAGGCCAGCACCGTCCCGGCCTGCACCCCGGTGAGCCGGGAACCGATCGCCTCGGTCAACGCGCCCGGTTGCTTGTCGCCGGAGAGCCGACTCACCAGCGGTGTGATCACCTCGCGGAGCCCGGCGATGTTGGTCGCGGCCCAGTCGCGGCGGTCGACCACCCGGACCGGCGGATGCGACACCTGCGCCCGCAACCCCGTGTAGTCGGCCACGTGCCCGGCCGCCTCGTCGGTCAGCCGACGCAGGTCGCCGACCACGTCGGTGGCTTCCGCGTACGACACGCGGGGGCCAGACTTGCTCAACGCCCCCGCGGTGGCGGCGGCCAGATCCCAGTCCACGAACTGCGCCATGAACCCACCGTACCCGCGCCGCGACACCCCGGCCCGGGCTCGCGCCCTCGATCGACGCCGATGGCGACCGCGTTGCCCTTGAACCGGCGACGGTCAGCCGCAGCCGCAGCCCGCCAGCGCGGCGGCGATCCGGTCCAGTGCCGGCTGGGCGGTGTCCCGGTCCCCCGGCACCTTGTCGGTGAGCACCGCGAAGGTCAACAGCCGACCGTCGGCGGTGGTGACCAGGCCCGCGACGGAGTGCACGCCGGTCAGGGTGCCGGTCTTGGCCCGGACGCTGCCCGCGCCCGCGGCGGTGCCGGCGGCGGTGCGGTAGCGCTCGTTCAGGGTCCCGGACCAACCGCCCACCGGCAGACCACCGAAGACGCCGGCCAGGTCCGGATGGTCCGGACTGGCGGCCAGGCGGATCAGATCGGTCAGCAGCGACGGGCTGATCCGGTTGAGCCGGGACAGGCCGCTGCCGTCGGAGACGCTGATCTCATCGGCAGGCAGGCCCAGCTCCGCCACCTCGGCGTCCATGGCGGCGGCGCCGCCGTCGAACGAGGCGGGTTGACCGCGGGCCAACGCGACCTGCCGGGCGAGCGCCTCGGCCACCAGGTTGTCACTCTCGCTGATCATGACGTCGACCAGCCTGATCAGCGGCGGGGACTGCACCACGCCCAGTTCGGTGCCCGGTGCCGGGCTGGCACCGGCCGCCGCCTGGGGCGGGGCCGCGCCCCGCTTCACGGAGTCGGTCGGCACCCCGAGCAACCGGGCGAACGCCTTGCCGGCGGCCAGGTCCGGCTCGGCGAACCGCGGGGCGGACCCGTGCTCGACGCCCGGATCGGTACGCGCACCGTCGGTCATCAGCGCGGTCACCGCGCCCCCCGAACCGCCGGTGGGGATGTCGTCGTCCCAGCCGGGGCCGTAGACCGGACCGGAGTAGACCGAACCGTCGACCGTGACACTGGTCGGGGGCGTGCCGCCGAGCGCGGTACGCACCTGGGCAGCCAGATCGTCGAGGCGCGCCGCTCCCGGGTAGTAGCCCTTCTTGTTGATCGCGAGGGTCGGGTCACCACCCCCGATGATCACCACCTCGCCGGCCTTCGCGCCGGCCACGGCACGGGTGGGAATCCGATAGCCGGGCCCCCGGGCCGCCAGCACCGTCACCGCGGTCGCCAGCTTCGTCACCGAGGCGGGCACTGTGCCGTCGTCCGCCCCCTTGGCGAACAACGTCTGACCGGTGATCACGTCGGCGACCGAGACGTTCACCCGGTCACCCAGGGCGGCGACGCCGACCAGTGGATCGAGCACTGCCCGAACCCCGTCCGGGGTGGGCACCGGGGCGTTCGAATCCGGGCCGCCCAGCACGTCCGACGGGGCGGGTTCCGGAGTCACTCCGACCGCGTTCGGCCCGGACCCGGCGTCGTCGCCCAGCCACCCGGCGACCGGGCCGGGACGGGTGATCACGACTCCGACGCTGGCGAGCACCAGCAGGAGCACGGCGGCCAGCACCACCGGCAGCCGCCTCCGGCGGCGCGGCGCGGCGGGTCCGGGCGCCGACGCTGGCGCGGCGTCGGCGGGTGCCGGCAACGCGGAGATCGGCGGCCCCACCGGGGGGACCTCACCCGGGTCGGGGGCGGTCGGCCCGGGACCGAACGACGGGCTGACCGGCGCAGGGCTCACCGGGACCGTGGCACTGCCGCGTGGCGGGCCGCTCACCGGTTGGTCACCACCGGCTACCGGGAACCGACCCGCGTTCGGGGCGGGCGATGCCGGCCCCACCGGTGGGCGCCAGGGCAGCGGCGGGGGCCGCTCGGGCACCGTCTCCGGTGCCGGGGTCGTTACTTCGGGAGCCCGTGGGAGGTGCGCCTCCGGCACCGGGACCCGCCCCTTGGCACTGCCGGAGCCGGATCGTCCGGTACCGTGCGCGGAGCCCCCATCCGGGCGGTAGTGTGAATCTTCCCTCCCCACGACCCCCTCCTCCCCCAGCGAAAATCGGCTTGGGTGACACTACTTCGGTCCGAAGACTATGCGGCGGCCGGAGTCGGCGGGTGGGCATTCACCTGTCCGGAGGGCCGCCAGTGGTTCCGTTAGCCAGCGTGGGCAGACGAGGGAGCGTGCAGATGGATTTCGACGTGACGGTTGAGATCCCCAAAGGTCACCGGAACAAGTACGAGGTGGACCACAAGACCGGCCGGATCCGGTTGGACCGCACCCTCTTCACCTCCACCCAGTACCCGGCCGACTACGGGTTCATCGAGGGCACCCTGGGCGAGGACGGCGACCCGCTGGACGCCCTCGTGCTGGTCCCCGAGCCGACCTTCCCGGGCTGTCTGATCCGCTGCCGCACCATCGGCATGTTCCGGATGACCGACGAGAAGGGCGGGGACGACAAGGTCCTCTGCGTGCCCTACGAGGACCCTCGCCAGGAGCACCTGCGCGACATCCACCACCTGGGCGAGTTCGACCGCCTGGAGATCCAGCACTTCTTCGAGGTTTACAAGGACCTGGAGCCCGGCAAGTCGGTGGAGGGCGCGACCTGGGTCGGCCGCACCGAGGCCGAGGCCGAGATCCACGCCTCCTACAAGCGGGCCCGCGACGCCGAGGCGCGCGGCGAATCCATGCACTGACGACCGCTGACGCACAGGGCCCGAGGGACGCTCAACCGAGCAACCCTCGGGCCCTGTCGTACAGGTCGAGCACCGCGCAGGCGATCGGCACCACGGCGACCACCAGGGCCGTGTCGGTGAGGTCCGCGACCCTCCCGAGGTACGGCGAGACCGGCCGGCGGGCGTACCCGGTGCCGCTGGCGACCGCCACCAGGGCCAGCGCCGCCCCGCCCAGAACCAGCACCAGTCGCCCTGTCTCGTCGGCCCGACCGACCAGCACGGCACCGAGCGCCGCGTAGCCGGCCAGCCCGGCGAGCACCGTCGGCACCCGGTGTCGCAGCGCCACGAACAGCCGCGACCGCAGCAGCAGCACAGCCGAGGTGACCGCCACCAGCACCCGGCCCGCCGTGCCACCGGCGACCACGAGGACGACCGCTGTGGCCACCACCAGCAACGCGTGGCCGATCAGCATCCCGGTGAGCATCTCCTCTGTGCGGATCACCGCCGCGAGCACCCGGCCCCGGTCCGGCAGATCCCGGACCCGCTCCGGCTCCTCAGCGGGGGCGGCGGCCGGCAGGGTGATCGGCGGCAGCGGCAGCTTGCCCAGCCGGATGGCCAGCAGCGGGATGACGCCGACGGCGAAGACCAGTGCGCTGAGCAGCACCGCCGCCGTACCGGCAGTGGTCGTCAGCAGCCCACCGAGCGCGGCCCCCGCGCCGATCAGGCCGACAGTGACGCCGGCCACGAAGACCCGCAGCCGACTGGCCACTCCGAGGAGACCGATCAACGCCACCAGCAGCAGCGCGACCGAGCCGGCCAGCAGTTCGGGAGCGCCCACCCAGCGGGCCGGCCCGATCGGCCCGACCGGATCACCGGAGCCGACGGCCAGGGCACCGGCCGTGAACGCGTAGGGCAGCGCGTAGCCGCCGAGCGTCGCCCCGGCGGTGCCGTCGCCGTTGGCGCGGGAGGCCACCGTGCCGGCCACTGTGAGCACCAGCGCCACCGCGGCGGCCGCCAGCCAGCCGGCCCGGTGCGTCGGACCGCCGGCGACCAGCGCGAGCAGTCCGACCGCGAGCGGTACGGCGGCACCCGCCAGACCGGCTGCCCGGGTGGCGGTCGGCGACCAGGCGCCGCCGCGGCGGCGAGCACCGTCGGCGATGGCCTCGATGACGTCGTCGTACTCCAACTCGGGCCAGTGCGCGCGGGCCGGCACGAGGTGCAGCACCTCACCGTCGCGGACCCCCTGCGGCAGCAGCTCCTGTGCGGTCACCAGCAGCGCCCCGTCGGTGCGGCGGAGGACCCAACCGCCGTGCTGCTCGCCGTCGTCGGCGAGCCCGACACCGGCGTGCCGGAGCACGTCGGGCAGCAGCTCGGCCAGGGGCACCTGCTCCGGCAGGGCGACGTCCACCCGTCGTTGCGGCGCGCTGATGGTGACGCGTGCCAGCCCGGTAGTCATCGACTGGTCTCCATATCGACTGGGATCGGAGGCTGCGCGGACGACAGGACTTTACCTACCATGAGCCAGGCTCGGGTTACCCAGCGCTGTCAGGAGGCCGAGTGTCCACCGTCGTCATCAAGCGCCCACCGCGCCGACCAGCGCCGGAGATCCCCGCCGGTGAGCTGTCGGTCGACGCGCCACCGGAGATCCCCGTGGTGACCGGCGGGCGGTGGCAGCAGATGCTCATGCTGCTGCCCATGCTCGGCGGCACTGTGGCGATGGCGATGATGTTCGGCCGGGGCGGCGGCGCCTACTCGTACGTGGTGGGCGGCATGTTCGGGCTCTCCTCGTTGGCGATGCTGGTGACGTCCTGGGGCAGCGCCTCCGGCACCCCGAAGAAGTCCGAGATGATGGCCGCCCGCAGGGAGTACCTGCGCCACCTGGCCACACTGCGGCGGCGGGTACGGCGCACCGCGGGCCAGCAACGGGCCGGGCTCTACTACCGGCACCCGGATCCGGGCCGGCTCTGGTCGACGGTGGACAGCCACCGGGTCTGGGAACGACGCCCCGCCGACCCCGATTTCGCCGTGGTGCGGGTCGCCGTCGGGCCGCAGACCCTGGCCACCCCACTGGTCCCACCGGTCACCCGACCGCTGGAGGAGCTCGAGCCGATGACCGCCGGCGCGCTGCGCCGCTTCCTGGACGCGTACTCAGTGGTGCCGGACCTGCCGGTGGCGCTGTCGCTGCGCAGCTTCGCCCGTGTGCACATGCGTTCCGCCGCCCGTGGCCGGGCCGCGACCACCCCGACCACCGGCGGGCCACCCACCGGCGACCCGGCGGCGCAGGCGCTGGTCCGGGCCGTGCTGACCCAGTTGGCCGTCTTCCACGCCCCCGACGAGCTGCTCGTCGCGGTCTGCGCCGGGCCGGAGCGCCGCGCCTGCTGGGAGTGGGTGAAGTGGCTTCCGCACGCCCACCATCCCGGCCGCGCCGACGCGCTCGGCCCGGTACGCCTGGTCACCAGCTCGGCCGCCGAGTTGGAGTCGCTGCTGGCCGACGTCCTGGCCACCCGGTCCCGGTTCAGCCCGGCCGGCCCGGCCACCGACGGCCAGCACGTGGTGGTGGTCCTCGACGGCGGCGACCTGACCGGTGCCAGTGACCTGACCGGCGACGGCGGCATCGACGCGGTCACAGTGCTGGACCTGGACACCCCGCCGCCCCGACTGCTGGACCGGTACGCGCTGCTGCTGGAGTTGCACGGCCGGCGGCTGCACTCGCGGTCGTCCGACGGGCACGCCGAGGTGGGCACCGCCGACCAGTTGGACCTGGCCGACGCCGAGGCGGTCGCCCGACGGTTGGCACCGCTGCGGCTCGCCGGCGCGGCCCGCAGGCCGGACTCCCCACTCCAGGCCGACCTGGGCCTCCCCGAGCTGCTCGGCCTCGGTGACCCGGAGAGCTTCAGCGCGGAACAGGGCTGGTTGCCGCGCTCGGCACGGGACCGGTTGCGGGTGCCGATCGGTGTGGGCGCGGACGGCGGCGCCATCGAGCTGGACCTCAAGGAGTCCGCCCAGGACGGCATGGGCCCGCACGGCCTGCTCATCGGGGCGACCGGCTCCGGCAAGTCCGAGCTGCTCCGCACGCTGGTGCTGGGGCTCGCCGCCACGCACAGCTCCGAGCAGCTCAACTTCGTGCTCGTCGACTTCAAGGGTGGTGCCACCTTCGCCTCGTTCGACCGGCTGCCGCACACCGCGGCCGTGATCACCAACCTGGCCGACGCGTTGCCCCTTGTCGATCGCATGGTGGACGCGATCAACGGGGAGTTGGTCCGCCGCCAGGAGCTGCTGCGGAGGGCCGGCAACTTCGCCAGCGTGCGCGACTACGAACGGGCCAGGGCGGCCGGAAGTCCCCTCGCCCCGCTGCCGTCGTTGCTGCTGATCTGCGACGAATTCTCGGAGCTGCTCTCCGCCAAGCCCGACTTCATCGACCTCTTCGTGCAGATCGGCCGGCTGGGTCGGTCGCTCGGCGTGCACCTGCTGCTCGCCAGCCAGCGCCTGGAGGAGGGCCGGCTCCGCGGGTTGGACACCCACCTCTCGTACCGGATCGGGTTGCGCACCTTCTCGGCGCTGGAGTCCCGGACGGTGCTCGGCGTGGCGGACGCGCACGAGCTGCCCCGCTCACCGGGCCACGGCTACCTGCGTGCCGGCACCGACCCGCTGGCCCGCTTCAAGGCCGCGTACGTCTCCGGTGCCGTCCGCCGTCGGGCCGCGCCGGGCGGCGTCGCCACCGAGGGAGGCGCGCGGCTGCTCACCTTCACCACCCACGTCGTACCGGTGCCCGAGCCGGCGACCCCGGCCCTGCCCGTCGTGGCGGAGGAGGAGGGCACCAGGACGCTGCTCGACCTGCTGGTGGACCGGCTCGTCGGGCAGGGCCCGCCGGCGCACCAGGTCTGGCTTCCGCCGCTCGGCCAGCCGCCCGCCCTGGACGAGTTGCTCGGTCCGGTCGAGGTGCACCCGAAACGCGGGCTGACAGTGGGCAACCCTGAGCTGCACGGGGCACTCGGTGTGCCGATGGCGGTGGTGGACAAACCACTGGAGCAGCGCCGGGACCTGCTCTGGCTGGCGCTGGACGGCGCTGCCGGCCACGTCGCGGTGGTCGGCGCGCCGCAGAGTGGCAAGTCCACCGCCCTGCGCACGCTGATCTGCGCGCTGGCGCTCACCCACACACCGGCCGAGGTGCAGGTCTACTGCCTCGACTTCGGCGGCGGCGGGTTGGCCGCGCTGCGCGACCTTCCGCACGTCGGCGGGGTGACCGGCCGCGCCGACCCGACCGCCGTACGGCGCACCGTCGGCGAGATGACCACGCTGCTGGTCGACCGGGAACGCCGCTTCGCCGAGCTGGGCGTGGAGTCGATGGCCGCGTACCGGCAGCGTCGAGCGGCAGCGGGGACCGGCGGCCAGCCGGGCACCGACCCGTACGGCGACGTGTTCCTGGTGATCGACGGGTGGACCACCATCCGCGGCGAGTACGACGACCTGGAGCCACTCGTCACCGACCTGGCCACCCGGGGCCTGTCGTACGGGCTGCA
>NZ_JBEYSL010000212.1:0-10964 GCF_040642735.1 Micromonospora sp. NPDC047753
CCCGCTGGGCGAGATCATCCCGAGCGTGCAACCGCGGCTCAGCCTGGCCCGCCGGTTGCCCGTCGGCGTCGTCGGGGTCATCGCGCCGTTCAACTTCCCGCTCATCCTGGCCACCCGTTCGGTGGCCCCGGCCCTGGCGCTGGGCAACGCCGTGGTGCTCAAGCCCGATCCGCGCACCGCCGTCTGCGGTGGCGTCGCGATCGCCCGGGTCTTCGAGGAGGCCGGCCTGCCCGAAGGGTTGCTGCACGTCCTTCCCGGCGGGGTGGAGGCCGGCGAGGCGCTGGTGGCCGACCCGAACGTACGGGTGATCAGCTTCACCGGCTCGACCGCTGCCGGCCGCAAGGTCGGTGAGGCGGCGGCACGCCACCTCAAACGTTCGCACCTCGAACTCGGTGGCAACTCGGCGCTGATCGTGCTCGACGACGCCGATCTGGACCTCGCTGTCTCCGCCGGCGCGTGGGGGTCCTTCCTGCACCAGGGTCAGATCTGCATGACCACCGGCCGGCACCTGGTCCACGAAAGTCTGTCCGAGCGCTACGTCGAGCGGCTGGCGGAGAAGGCGAACCACCTGCCGGTCGGCGACCCGGCAAAGGAGCAGGTGGCGCTCGGGCCGATCATCGACGAGCATCAGCGCGACAAGATCCACGCACTGGTCACCGCGAGCGTCGACGCGGGTGCCCGGCTGGCCGCCGGGGGCACGTACGAGGGACTGTTCTACCGGCCGACGGTGCTCACCGACGTCACCCCCGCGACCCCGGCGTACGCCCAGGAGGTTTTCGGCCCGGTCGCCCCGGTGATCACCTTTGCCGACCAGGACGAGGCCGTCGAGTTGGCCCGCCAGACCGAGTACGGCCTGTCGCTGGGCATCCTGAGCCGTGACGTGATGAGGGCGATGGCCCTCGCCGACCGGATCCCCAGCGGGATCGTGCACATCAACGATCAGACGGTGAACGACGAGGCGGTGGCGCCGTTCGGTGGGGTGGGAGCGTCCGGTACCGGCTCCCGGTTCGGCGGGCCCGCGGCGAACGTCGAGGCGTTCACCGAGACCCAGTGGCTCACCGTGCGCGGCGCCATCACGCGGTACCCGTTCTGACACCGGAAGGATCGGGCATGCCGGGAATGCGTACCCAGGTCGGCATCGTCGGCGCCGGGCCGGCGGGGCTCATGCTGTCGCACCTGTTGCACCTGCGCGGAATCGAGTCCGTGGTGCTGGAGAGCCGCAGCCGGGACCACGTCGAGCACCGGCTCCGGGCGGGCGTCCTCGAACAGGGCTCGGTCGACCTGCTCTGCCGCAACGGCGTCGGCGAGCGGCTGCGACGGGAGGGACTGCGCCACGAGGGCATCGAGCTGCGCTTCGCCGGGGAGTCGCACCGGGTGCCGATGGCAGACCTGACCGGGCGGGCGATCACCGTCTACGGGCAACAGGAGGTGGTCAAGGACCTGATCGCCGCCCGGCTCGCGGCCGGTGGCTCGATCCTCTTCGAGACCGAGGCGGTACGCCTGGACCGGCTGGACTCGGACTCCCCGGTCATCCACTTTCGACGCGACGGGCAGGTCCAGGAGCTGCGCTGCGACTTCGTGGCGGGCTGCGACGGGTTCCACGGGGTGAGCCGCGGCGCGGTGCCCGAAGGGGTGCTGACCACCTACGAGCGGGTGTACCCGTTTGCCTGGTTGGGCGTCCTCGCCGCCGCACCGCCGGCGGTGGACGAACTCATCTACGCCAACCACGAGCGTGGCTTCGCCCTCTACAGCATGCGCTCCTCCGAGATCTCTCGGCTGTACCTACAGGTCGCGCCCGACGAGGACATCGCCGCGTGGCCGGACGAGCGGATCTGGACGGAGCTGCGGGCACGGTTGGAGACCGTGCCGGGGTGGTCGCTCAACGAGGGACCGATCCTGGAGAAGTCCATCACCCCGATGCGCAGTTTCGTTGTCGAGCCGATGCGGTGGGAGCGGCTGTTCCTGGCCGGGGACGCCGTGCACATCGTCCCACCCACCGGCGCGAAGGGCATGAACCTCGCGCTCGCTGACGTCGCGCTGCTGGGGGACGCCTTCGCCGGCTGGTACGACCGAGGCAGCACCGATCTGCTGGAGGCATACTCGGCCACGGCGTTACGCCGGGTCTGGCGAGCCCAGCACTTCTCCTGGTGGATGACCTCAATGCTGCACCGGCTGGAGCGCGACGACCCGTACGAGACGAAGCTCCAGACCGCCACGCTGAGGTACGTCGCCACCTCCGAGGCGTACGCCGCAAGCCTGTCCGAGAACTACGTGGGCCTGCCCGAGGTCTGAACGCGAGCGTGCGGGACGGCACCACAGCAGAGCGTTGTTCAACTTATTTCTGACGGGCGTCAGAAATTATTGACTTTCAATGCCGGGGTGACTGACCATGGCCAACACAGCGAAGTGCGCCCCCGCGCCACCGTTGGTCACCTGCACATCCGAGGCACCCACCACCCCCGCCCAGGAAGGGCCTCGTCCATGAAGAAGGTCATGGCTCTCGGGCTGATCGCCGTCACCGCGGTCGCCCTCACCGGATGTACCGACTCCGACGCGTCCAACCCGTCCGAACAGACCTCGGGCGACCTGCGCAAGGTCCGGGTCGCGGCGCTGCCCATCACCGAGACCGCCGCACTGTGGGGCGGCATCAAGGCCGGTGTCTTCGCCGAGCGCGGCCTCCAGGTCGAGGTGCTGCCCGCCCAGGGCGGCGCGCAGGCCATTCCCGCGCTCCTGAACGGCGACATCGACTTCGCCATCGGCCAGCCCTTCGGGCCGTTCCGGGCCGACCTGCGGGATCTCGGCGTCGTCATCATCGGCAACTACGCCTCCTCGTACGCCGACGGCGACGACATCAACGCCGTGGTGGCCTCGGCGAAGTCAGGCATCAAGCGGCCGGCCGACCTCGCGGGCAAGCGGGTCTCGGTCAACAGCCTGGGCGCCGCCGGCGACGTGACGATCATGGCGGCGGTCGAGAAGGACGGTGGCGACCCTTCGAGGATCAAGTTCGTCGAGGTCGCCTTTCCGGACGCCCCGGCCCAACTCGAATCCGGCAACATCGACGCCGCCTGGGTGCCGGAGCCCTTCGTCACCCAGTTGAAGACCCGCGGCGACACCTTCATCGTCGCCCCCTACCAGGCGGTGGTGCCCGGCCTGACCACGCTCACCACCATCACCACCAGGGAACGCACGGAGAAGGACGCCAAGCTGGTCGAGGACTTCACGGCGGCGATGAAGAAGACGTTGGAGTGGGCCAAGGCCCCCGCCAACGAGGCGGCGCTTCGGCAGGCCATCAAGGACAACCTTGAGCTGCCCCCACCGGTGGTCGAGTCGGTGCGGCTGCCGGCATTCGGTTGGGAGGTCGACCGGTCGAGCCTCCAGACGCTCGCCGAGCTCGCGCAGAAGTACAAGGTGCTCGACAGGCAACCCAACCTCGACCGTCTCATCCAGCAGCAGTAGCCGGCGCGATCCCGCCCTCCCCGCCCCCGGAGCGGGGAGGGCCTCGTCGCCCGCCTGACGACGGGAGTGACATGCGCGTGTTTCCCACCCGACGCCTACGCGCGTTACGCAAAGCGATGCTGGGCGTCGTCGGCCTGACCGCGTTCCTCGTCGTCTGGCAGCTGATCCCGACGCTGGGCCTGATCAACCCGCTCTACCTGCCGTACGTGACCGACGTGCTGGCGCGGCTTGTCGAGCAACTCGTCGACCTCGCGTTCTGGCGGCGGTTGGGCAGCACCATGACGTCCTGGGCGATCGGCCTTACGGTGGCGACGGTCGCCGCCGTCGTCCTCGGCACGGTCGTCGGGTTGGTGCCCTTCCTGCGGCGCGCGACCCACACGATCGTCGAGTTCCTCCGCCCGATCCCGTCGGTCGCCCTCATCCCGCTCGCCGTGCTGATGTTCGGCATCCAGCGGCAGGCCGCCCTCGTCATCATCATCTACGCGTCGTTCTGGCAGGTGTTCGTGCAGGTCATCTACGGCGTCGCCGACGTCGACTCGGTGGCCCGCGACACCGCCCGCAGTTTCGGTCTGAGTAGGCGGGAACAGTTGTCGCACCTCGTCCTGCCGACCACCCTGCCGTACCTCATGACCGGCCTGCGGCTCGCGGCGGCAGTCGCGCTCATCCTCGCCATCACCGCGGAGATGGTGATCGGCAACCCCGGTCTCGGGCGCATGATCGAGCTGTCCCGGTCCGCCGGAGACGCCGCCGGCCTGTACGCGCTGGTCGTGGTCACCGGCCTGCTCGGGCTCATGGTGAACATCGTCTTCCGGTTCATCGAGCGTCGGGTGCTGTCCTGGCACCAGTCCGTACGAGGAGAGGAGGCGCTGTGACCACGTACCCCGGGCGGATCGCCACCACGGCACGCAGCCGGACGGTCGGAACCCGGATCGCGGCGGGCCTCCTCTACCCACTGGGCCTGCCGACGATGCTGCTGGTGGTCTGGGGCCTGGCGGCGACGAGGGCGACGAACCGGTTCTTCCCCGACCCGTTGACGATCGCCAGAGCCTTTCGGGAGACCTGGGTCGGTCCGGCCTTCGTCGAGGACGTGCTGCCGAGCCTCGCCCGCCTCGGCCTCGGTGTCGCCGCGTCGATCGTGCTCGGCATCGGCGCCGGCACCGTCATCGGGCTGACCCCCTGGCTGCGGGAACTCCTCGAACCACTGCTGGAGTTCCTCCGGGCCATCCCACCACCGGTGCTGATCCCGGTGGTGATGCTCCTGCTCGGAATCACCGACACCATGAAGGTGGCCGTGATCGTCTCCGGCGCGGTCTGGCCGATCCTGTTGAACACGATCGAGGGTGTCCGGGGGACCGACAGCGTCATGAAGGAGACCGCGGAGTCGTTCCAGGTCTCCTGGTGGGAGCGGCTCCGGTTCCTCGTACTCCCCGCTGCCAGCCCACGGATCATGGCCGGGGTTCGTCAGGCCCTCTCGGTCGCGCTGATCCTGATGGTCATCTCCGAGATGTTCGCCTCCTCCTCCGGCCTCGGCTACCGGATCGCCTACTTCCAGCGCAACTACCTGATCGCCGAGATGTGGAGCGGCATCCTCCTCCTCGGTCTCGTCGGCGTTCTCCTCGCCGTAGCTTTCGGTCTCGTCGAACAGCGCGTTCTGCGCTGGTACCACGGAGTCAGGGAGGTCAACCGTGCCTGATCGGAGCAGTCTGCTGCTGGTGGAGCACCTGCGGAAGGTCTACGAGTCCACCACGGGCAACGTCGAGGCGATCGGGGACATCAGCTTCACGATGGACGCCGGTGAGCTCGTCTGCATCGTCGGGCCGTCCGGTTGCGGCAAGACCACCCTGCTGAAATGCCTCGCCGGCCTGCTGCGGCCCACCAGCGGCCTGGTCGAGATGGACGGCTCCGCGGTGACCGGGCCCAGCCCGGCCATGGCAGTCGTGTTCCAGGAGTACGGCCGTAGCCTCTACCCCTGGCTGACGGTGCGCGGAAACGTCGAGCTTCCACTGCGGCACAAGAGGCTCAACCGCGATGCCCGAAACAAGCTTGTCGTCGACGCTCTTGAGGCGGTGGGTCTCGGGCACGCCGCGCTGAGCCACCCGTGGCAGCTCTCCGGGGGGATGCAACAGCGCGTGGCGATCGCGCGGGCCATCGCCTACCAGCCCGACGTCCTGATCATGGACGAACCGTTCGCCGCCGTGGACGCGCAGACCCGGGCCGACCTGGAGGACCTGGTCCGCGAGCTGCACGCCAGCCGGACCATCTCGGTTGTCTTCGTCACCCACGACATCGACGAGTCGGTGTATCTCGGTCAGCGGGTTCTAGTATTGTCCACGTCGCCGACCTGGGTCCAAGAGGACCTCGCGATCGACCTGCCGCCGGAGCGCGATCAGATCACGACCCGCGCTCTGCCCCGTTTCACGGAACTGCGGACGCACGTCTACGACCAGATCCAGCGGGCCAAGCGCGGGCAGGCCGTGGCCCCGCGATCCGCGCGGTGATCGGCGGCCAACCAACGAGTTCGCCGAAGGGAAGGGCTGTGGGTAGTCGTCAGCCGAAGCAGTTGTTGCTCGCCTTCTTCGGGGAGCACGTCGTCGACGGTGACACGGGACCGATCCGGGCGAGCGTCCTGATCAACGTGCTGGAGGGCGCCGACGTCGCCGCGCCGGCCACCCGCGCGACCCTGGACCGACTCGTGCACAGCGGCATCCTCGCCCGCAGCAGGAGCGGCCGGGAGACGCTGTTCTCGCTGACCGAGCACGGGGTCGCGGTGTTGCGCGAGGCGACGTACCGCGTTCGCGGGCCGCGGCCGTTCGACCCACAGGGCAACGGGTGGACCCTTGTCACCTTCTCGATCCCGGAGGGCCAGCGGATGCTGCGGCACCGACTGCGCTCAACTCTCATCTGGGAGGGCTTCGCGCCGATCCGGGACGGGCTCTGGCTCGCGCCCGGCGAGGTCGACCTCGCCGGCTCGTTGGAGCCGCTGCGGCAGGACCTCGCGCCCAATACGGTGGTCGCCTTTCACGCCCGCGAACTCGCCGGGTTCCCGATCGGCGATAGCGTACGCGCCGCGTGGGACATCGAGGCGATCCGGCGCGCCCACCTGGCCTTCATCGACGTGTGGGACGACCCGTCCGCGACGGCGATGGCACCGAGCGCCCTCACCGTACGGACGATGCTGGTGGCGGACTGGCTCGCGCTGCTGCGCACCGACCCGAGGCTGCCGGCCGAGTTCATGGACGACGAATGGCCCGCCACGAGATCGGTGGAGACCTACCGTCGGACGCACGAGAAGCTGGCCGAGGCGTCAGCGGCGGAGTTCGCCGAACTCGTCGCGGCCCGGCCCACTGCTAGGAGCCGAATCGGGTCCTCAGATCGGCCTTCCGCACCTTCCCCGACGCCGTCCGCGGCAGCTCATCCACGATGACCACGTTCTTCGGGAGCTTGTAGCGGGCGATTCTGCCGTCCAGGCACGCCCGGACGGTGGTGGTGTCCACCGACGCCCCCTCCCGTACGGTCACGATCGCCCAGGGCACCTCACCCCAACGCTCGTCCGGCACGCCGATGACCGCCGCCGAGGTCACCCCGTCGACCTCGGTGAGCAGCTGCTCGAGTTCGAGCGGGTAGATGTTCTCGCCCCCCGAGATGATCATGTCCTTGAGTCGGCCGGAGATGTAGAGGTAGCCGTCGGCGTCCAGGTGTCCGAGGTCGCCGGAGCGGAACCACCCGTCGGCCGTGAACGCCTCGGCGGTCGCCTCCGCAAGGCCGTGATAGCCGGGGAAGACGTTGGGCCCGGCCACCTCGATCTCACCGACAGCGCCGGTGGGCACCACCGCCCCGGCCGCGTCGGTGATCCGCACATCGGTGAAGAAGTGCGGCAGACCGACACTGCCCTGCTTGACGCGGGTCATCGTCGGCGGCAACGCTGTCGCGCCCGGCGCGGCCTCGGTCATGCCGTAACCCTGCGAGAACGACAGGCCCCGCGCCTCGTACGCGTTGAGGATGCGGGCCGGCACGGCCGAACCTCCGCAGGTGAGCTTCGTCAGCGTGGACAGGTCGGTCGACGCCCAGGCGGGATGGTCGGCCATGAGCTGGTAGGTGGTCGGCACGCCGCTGAGCATTGTCACCCCGTGCCGCTCGATCTGCGCGAGCGCGCGGCCCGGCTCGAAGCCCTTCTCGATCACCATCGTGGCGCCCTTGAGGATGACGGGCAGGGCACCCATCCCGAGCGACGCGACATGGAACAGCGGCGAGATCATGAGCGCGACGTCAGTGGAGACGACGTCGTAGTCGACCACACAGTTGAGCGCCACCCAGGTGAGGTTGCCGTGGGTCAGCACGGCACCCTTGGCCCGGCCGGTCGTGCCCGAGGTGTAGACGATCGCCGCCGGGTCCTCGTGGGTGGAGTCGACCCGACCGGTGAACGGGGAGACGGCGGCCCGCGTCAGGCGGGCAAGCCCGTGCCGGTCCGCGGTGCCCTCACCGTTGACGATGACGTACGGGGTCCGGGCGGTCGGCGCGGCGGAGGCCACCAGCGCCGCGAAGTCCGGGTCGTGGATCAGCACCCGCGCGCCGCAGTCGGCGAGGACGGCCACGATCTCGGGTGCGGCGAGCCGGGTGTTGATCGGCACGAAGACGGCCCCGACCTGCGCCGCCCCGAACATCACCAGGAGGAGTTCGGGGCTGTTCTCGCCCAGGTAGGCGACGCAGTCACCCCTACCGACGCCTCGCTCCCGCAGCACCGCCGCGATCCGGTCCGCGGCGTCGGCGAACTGTCCGTACGTCATGGGGGGCCGGTCGCCGTGGATGATCGCGACCTGGTCCGGGGACTTCAGCCGGCGCTTGGCCACCCAGGCGCCAATTCCGTGCTGCTGCATCAGCATTCTCCCGGGGGTGGAGGTGGTGTGCTCGCCCGGCTCGTCGGATGCCCCCGGGCCTCAGGCGTAGAAGCGGTACAGCCCTCGCGCGACGACCGCCGGCTTGGCGCCGCCCTCGATCTCGATCGTCTGGTCGACGGCGATCTGGTAGCCGCCGCGCACCTCGACGACCTCGACGACTGTGGCCCGCATGCGTACCCGCGCCCCGATCACGACCGGCGCGGGGAAGCGCACCTTGTCGAGGCCGTAGTTGACCTTCGTGGTCACGCCCTTGACCTCAAGCAGCTCGGTCCAGAACGGAACGGCCAGGGAGAGGGTGAGGAAGCCGTGCGCGATCGGCGCGCCGAACGGCCCGGTCCTCGCCCGTTCGGGGTCGACGTGGATCCACTGGTGGTCGTCCGTCGCGTCCGCGAACAGGTCGACCTGGTCCTGGGTGACAGTGCGGTACCCGGTGTGGCCAAGATCGGTGCCCGCGAGGTCGCCCAGCCGCTCGTAGGTGATGGTCGTCGTCATGGCGCTTCCTCTCGTCGTCACCGGGCAAGGCCCAGCAGGCGGGCCGCGTTGTCCTTGAGGATGCCCGGGAGCACATCCGGCTTGAGATCGGTCGCTTGCACGTCGCGCAGCCACCGGTCGGGGGTGAGCAGGGGGTAGTCGGTGCCGAAGAGCACCCGTCGCTTCAGCACCGAGTTGGCGTGACGCACCAACTCGGCCGGGAAGTACTTCGGGCTCCAGCCGGACAGGTCGATCCAGGTGTTGTGCTTGTGCGTGGCCACCGACAACGCCTCGTCCTGCCAGGGCACCGACGGGTGGGCCATGATGATCTGAAGGTCGGGGAAGTCGGCCGCGATCGGGTCGAGCAGGATCGGATTCGACAGGCCGAGGCGCAGGCCGTAACCGCCCGGGGTGCCGGCGCCGATGCCGGTCTGCCCGGTGTGGAAGAGCGCCGGGACGCCGGCCCGCTCAAGCAGGCCCCACATCGGCGCGTACTCGTCGTGGCTGGGGTCGAAGCCCTGCACTGTGGGGTGGAACTTGAAGCCTCGTACGCCTTCCTCCTCGATCAGTCGGGCGGCGAGGTCGAGGGCGGCTTCGCCTGTGCGCGGGTCGACCGACCCGAACGGGATCAGCACGTCGGCGTGCTCTGCCGCGGCACGGGCGATGTCGGCGCTCGACAGTGGTGGGTGCTTCAGTTGGGTACGCGCGTCCACTGTGAAGACGACGGCCGCCATGCTCCGCTCGCGGTAGTACTGGGCCACCGCGCCGACCGCCGGCCGTGGGCCGTCCGTCTTGAAGTACGCCGACGCCGCCGCCACGAGCGGTTCGGGCAGTGAGGTGTGACTGTGGTCGTCGACCTCGATGTGCACGTGCATGTCGATCGCCGTGACGGTGTCGAGGTCGATCGCGGGCTGGTACATGGGGCCAACCTTCGTCGGGGCGGGTCAGGACGTCGCGGGCTCGAACTCCTCGGGGAGGTCCGGGAAGCGTTCGCCGACGCTCTGCTCGGCGCCGACGAACGTCGTCGGCCAGGCGTCCACGAGCGCCTCGTACGTCCAGCCGCCCTCGCGGTGCGCGGTCAGAGCCGCCTCCGGATGGGTCCAGATCTGGAGGCGGTCCCCTCCCACACCGATCACCTGCCCGGTCACCGAGGCCGCCGCGTCGGAGCCGAGGAACGCGACGAGCCCGGCCGCGTCGTCCGCCGTGCCGAACCCCAGGCCGTGTCGGAAGAACGCGGGCATCGGCTCGCCGTTCGCCTCGGCCCGTACCGCCGCAGCGAAGTAGGGGACGGTGGCGGTCATCGCGGTCGCGGCGACCGGAACAACGGTGTTGGCGGTGATGCCGGCCCGCTTGAGCTCGAGTGCCCAGGTACGGACCATGCCGACGATGCCCGCCTTGGCGGCCGCGTAGTTGGTCTGGCCGAAGGTACCCCGCTGCCCGGTGGGTGACCCGACGCAGATGATCCGGCCGCCCTCGCCGGCCTGCCGCATGTGCTGCACCGCCTCGCGCACCGTGGTGAACGTGCCGCGCAGGTGCACGTTGATGACGGTGTCGAAGTCGTCGTCGCTCATCTTCCACAGCACCGTGTCACGCAGGACGCCCGCGTTGGTGACGAGGATGTCCAGCCGTCCGAAGTGCTCGACCGCCGTGCTGACGAGCTCCTTGGCGGTCTCGGTCGGGCCGACCGGTGCCACCACCGCGACGGCCCGACCGCCGGATGACTGGATCGCCGCCACCGCGTCGGCGGCAGCTCCGGCGTCGACGTCGTTGACCACTATCGAGGCGCCCCGCCGCGCCAGCTCCTGGGCGTAGGCCAGGCCGAGGCCCCGCCCGGCTCCGGTGACGATGGCAACCTTGCTGTCCAGTGACATGGGTGCTCCCTTTCGTCGATGCCGATCCGCGCACGAAGGTGGGGAGTGACACGCGCACGGGCAACGTAATGCAGATTTTGATCGGGCGTCAACGATTTGCAGTATGTCTACATCAGACGGAGTTGCTCAGCGCCCGGGAGACCACCCGGCCGGCAGCCTGGACCAGCGGGGCCAACGCCACCGGGTCCGCCCGGTCGTGGGCGACAACCAGCGAGATCGCCGCCACCACACCCTCCGGTACGCGGATCGGTGCGGCCACCGAGAGGGCATC
>NZ_JBEYSL010000213.1:0-10889 GCF_040642735.1 Micromonospora sp. NPDC047753
GAACCTCACCAAGCGGTACGGGCCACACCCGGCCGTGGACGACGTGTCGTTCCAGTGCGAGCCGGGCACCGTCACCGGTTTCCTCGGCCCCAACGCCGATCGGCCACCCCGGCAGCCGCCCCGGATCCTGGTCACCGAGCCGCCCGGGTACGCGCTGAAGGCCGCCCCGGACGCGGTGGACGCCGGACAGTTCGAGGCGGCCGTGGGTGAGGCGGCCCGGCTGCTGGCGGCCGGGCGTCCCGCGCCGGCCCTGGCCGCGCTGGAGTCGGCGCTCGGGCTCTGGCGCGGGCCCGCGTACGCCGACTGCGCCAACGAGTCCTGGGCGGTCGCGGAGATCAACCGGCTGGACGAGCTGCGGATGCTCGCCGTCGAGCGGCGGGCTGAGGCGCTCCTGGCGGTGGGCCGACCGGACGAAGCCGCCGCTGACCTGCCGGCACACCTGGCCAGCCATCCGCTGCGCGAGGACGCGTGGCGGCTGCTCGCGACGGCCCGGTACCGCGCCGGCCGGCAGGGCGACGCGCTGGCCGCACTGCGGGAGGCCCGCCACGTCCTGGTGACCGAGCTGGGGGTGGATCCGGGACCCGAGCTGCGACGGCTGGAAACCGACATCCTCGCCCAGGCGCCGCACCTTGCCCCGCCCCTCGACCGGGCCGCCACCCCCGGCCCCGGGGAACCCGTGCGACCCGTCGAGACGGAGCAGCGTCCGTTCGTCGGCCGCGACGCGGAGCTGGAGCGGCTGCGGCACGCCGCCGAGGCCGCGTCCCGCCGCCGCCAGCCCACGCTCGCCCTGCTCAGCGGCGACCCGGGTGCCGGCAAGACGGCGCTGGCCGAGGCGCTGACCCGGCAACTCGCCGCCGAGGGCTGGACCACGGCGTGGGGACGCAGCCCGGAGTACGAGGGAGCCCCACCGGCGTGGCCGTGGACCCAGATCACCGACACGCTCGCCGGGACCGCCGAGCCCGCTGCCGACCTGGAAGGCGGCTCGGCTGACGGTTCGGCCGACCCCGCCACCGTGCGGTTCGGTCGACACCGCGCGGTTGCCTCGCTGATCGCGGCGGTCGCCGACCGGGAGCCGGTCCTGCTGGTCCTCGACGACCTGCACCGCGCCGATGGCGACACCCTGGACCTGCTGACCGCGCTGCTCACCGGCCCGCGGCCGGCCAGCGGGCCGGTGCTGATCCTCGGCACCTACCGGGCCACCGAGATCAGCCCGGAGCTGACCGCCACGCTGGCCCGCGCCGCGGGGCTGGAGCCGGTCCGGGAGTATCTTGCCGGCCTGCCCGCGTCGGCGACCGGCGAGCTGGCCGGCGCCATCGTCGGGACGGAACTGGACCAGGCCACCGCCCGGTCGATCCACCGGCGCAGCGGCGGTAACCCGTTCTTCGTCCGCGAGCTGGCCCAGCTGTACGCGAGCACGGGGCAGGCAGGGCTGGCAGCCGTGCCGCCCGGGGTACGCGACGTGATCCGGCACCGGTTGGCGCAGCTACCCGCCTCGACCCGTACCGTGCTGCGGCAGGCGGCCGTGCTCGGTCGGGATCTCGACCCGGACGTGCTGGGCGCGTTGGCCGGTGACCCGACGGCAGGGTTGGACGCCGTGGACCGGGCCCTGGCGGCCGGGTTCCTCACCGAGCGGGAGTCCGACGGGCGGCTGCGCTTCACCCACATCCTGGTCCGCGACACGCTCTACGCCGACCTGTCAGCGCCGCGCCGCGCCGCCTGGCACGCGGCCGTCGCCGAGGTGCTGCGACAGCGGGAACCCGTCGAGCCGGCGGCCCTCGCGTACCACCTGCTGCGCGCCGGCGGGCCGGTCCACGCCGCCGAGGCGTCGACGTACGCCCAGGTGGCGGCCGAGCGGGCCGAGCGGGGCGGCAACCCCCACGAGGCGGCCCGCCTGTGGGGCCAGGCGATCGACGCGTACGACAGTGCCGGCGGGGTCGAGCCGCGTGGGCGGGTGACCGCGCTGCTCGGCCTGGGGCGGGCGCTGGCCGTTACGGGCCGGCTGGCCGAGGCGCGGCTACGGCGTGCCGAGGCGATCACCGTCGCCGAGTCCACCGGCGACCCCCTGCTGATCCAGGAGGCGCTGGCGGGCTTCGACGTGCCCGCCAGTTGGACGCGCAACGACGACGACCTGCTCTCCGGGCACATCGTCCGGGCCGCCGAACACGCCCTGACCGCGCTCGGCCCGATCGGCTCGGCGCAGCGCAGCCGGCTGCTGAGCACCCTCGCGCTGGAGCTGCGCGGCACCACCACCGATCGTGGCCGCCGCGCCGCCGCCGAGGCCGAGACGATCGCCCGCGACATCGGCGATCCCGCTCTGGTGGCGTTCGCGCTCAACGCCCGCTTCATGCACGCCTTCCACCGCGTCGGCCTGGCTGACGCGCGGGCGCGGATCGGCGTGGAACTGGTCGAGCTGGCCGCCCGGCACCATCTGGTGACCTTCGAGGTGCTCGGCCATCTCGTCCTGGTTCAGGCCAACTGCGCGCTGGCCGACCGGCCCGCCGCCGACGCGCACGCCCTCGCCGCCGACCGCCTCGCCGAGGCGTACGAGCTGCCGTTGGTCGGTGTCTTCACCCGGTGGTACGCCGCGCTGCGGCTGGCGTTGGGCGGCGATCGGGACGCCGCGGCAATCGCGTACCGTGCTGCCGCCGAACAGCTGCCCGCCGACGGTATGCCGGGCCTGGCCCAGGGGTTGCTGCCGCTCGCCCTGCTCGGCCTGCGCCTGGCCGACGCCGTCAGCGACGCCTCGCCGGCAGGTGACCCCCGGCTGGCCGCTGCACTGCGGCCGATTCCCGGGCCGGACGACGAGGACTGGGAGCGGCTGGACTGGGGCCCGCATGGGCCCTGGGTGCGGCCCCTGCTGCTCGCTGCCGCCGACGACCCCGGTGCTGCCACAGCGGCGTTGCGGGCCCTGCCGGACGGGCCGCACGACCTGCTTCGGGAGGTGCGGCTGTGCCTCACCGCGCGGGCGGCGCTGGCCGTCGGCGACCGTCCCACGATGGAACGCGTCGCCCGCGCGCTCCGCCCGGCCGCCACCGAACTGGCTGCCGGCAGCGGGGTGGTCACCGTCGGCCCGGTGGCAGCGCACCTCGCCGATCTGGCCGCTGCGCTGGGCCGCGACGAGGAAGCCGCCGAGCATCGCCGCAGCGCCCGGATGCTCCTGGCGCGCGTCCGCGCCGACGACCCATCCTGAGCGCCGAGGCGGGGTGTGTCCGGCCAACGCGCTCTGGCTCCCCGGCGACTTGCCGGTTTCGGCCGGAACCAGCCGTGGGGTGCGGTCAGATGGAACCACCGGCGCGTCCAGCGTCGGCCATGATCGGAGGGGGTACGCGTGGAGGCGCTCGTCCTGATCGTGGCACTCGGCGTCACCGTCCTCGTCGGCACCACCCTCGGCGGCCGGTACCGGGTCGCCCCGCCGGTCCTGCTCATCGCGTTGGGTGTGCTGCTCGGGCTCACGCCGCCGCTGTCCGAGGTCACCCTGGAACCCGACCTGGTCCTGCTGATCTTCCTGCCGGCCATCCTGTACCGGGAGAGCCTCACCATCAGCCTGCGGGAGATCCGGGCCAACCTGCCGGTGATCGGGCTGCTCGCCGTGGTGCTGGTGGTGCTCACCATGGTCACCGTGTCGTTCGCCGCGCAGGCGTTCGGGGTGAACCCCGCCGCCGCCTGGGTGCTCGGCGCGGTCCTCGCGCCGACCGACGCCGCCGCGGTCACCGGCCTGGCCAAGCGGCTGCCCCGGAAGCTGCTCACCACCCTGCACGCGGAGAGCCTGGTCAACGACGGCACGGCGCTGGTGGTCTTCGCTGTGGCCGTGGGGCTGCTCAGCCACAGCGCCGAACCCGGTGTGCTGGGCATCGGCGAGGAGTTCGTCGGCGCCAGCGTCGGCGGTGTGGTCGCCGGCCTGCTGGTGGGGGCCGCAGTGGTGCTGATCCGCAAACGGCTCGACGATCCGTTGCGCGAGGGCGCGCTCAGCGTGCTGACCCCGTTCGGTGCCTTCCTGCTCGCCGACTCGGTGCACGCCAGCGGTGTGCTGGCGGTGGTGGTCGCCGGCCTGGTGCTTGCCTACGCCGGCCCACGGGTGATCCGCGCCCGGTCCCGGGTCCTGGCGTACGCGTTCTGGGACCTGTCCACCTTCCTGATCAACGGCGGGTTGTTCGTCCTGCTCGGCACGCAGATTCCCCGCGCGGTCCGGGGGATCACCAGCACCTCGCCCCAGCGGGCTCTGGTGATCGTGCTGGTGGTCACCCTCGTCGTGATCGGCACCCGGCTGCTCTTCGTCTACCTCACCTCACAGATCGCGAGGCTGCGGCGTCGCCGCATCATGGACCCGAGCCAGGGACCGTCGAGCTGGCGGGTCGGAACCGTCGCGGGCTGGTCCGGTTTCCGGGGCGCGGTGTCGCTCGCGGCGGCCCTGGCCGTCCCGACGGTGATGGTCGACGGTCGACCGGTGGTCGAACGCGACCTGATCATCTTCGTCACCGCGCTGGTGATCGTGCTGATCATGCTGCTTCAGGGCACCACCCTGCCGTTGGTGGTGCGCTGGGCCGGGCTCACCGGCGACCCGGAACGCGTCGACGAGGCCCGCAACGCCCGGCGGCGGGCCACCGAGGTGGGCCTGGCCGCCCTACCGCAGGTCGCCGCTGAGGTCGGTGCCCAGGACGACTCGGTGCGCCGGCTGGAGGCCGAGTACCGGCGTCATCTGGAGGACCTCAACGAGAGCGGCGGGAACACCGCCGAGGAGCGCCGGTTGGAACACCGACTGCGCCTCGGCGTCCTCGCCCACAAGAGGCGGGAGGTCACCCGACTGCGCGACAACCGGGAGATCGACGACCTGGTGCTCCAGGAACTCCAGTCCGCGCTGGACAACGAGGAGATCCGGCTGCTGGGCCGCGGGCCCAACGAGTGACCGAGTGCTCAGAGCACCTGGTCGAGGAACCGGCGAAGCCGCGGGTGCTCGGCCCGTTCGAAGATCGCCGCGGGTGGGCCGGCCTCCAGCACCACGCCCCGGTCCATGAACGCGACGGTGTCGGCGACCTGCCGGGCGAAGCCCATCTCGTGGGTCACCACCACCATGGTCATGCCGGCGGCGGACAGGTCGGCCATCACCCCGAGGACGCCCTTGACCAGCTCCGGGTCGAGCGCCGACGTCGCCTCGTCGAAGAGCATCACCTCGGGGCGCAACGCCAGCGCGCGGGCGATCGCCACCCGCTGCTGTTGACCACCGGAGAGCTGCGCCGGCCGGGAATCCGCCTTGCCGGCCAGCCCCACCAGCTCCAACTGGGCCCGGGCCACGGCCTCCGCCTCGTCCGTGTCGAGCTTGCGCAGCCGGCGCAGCGCGAGCGTGACGTTGCGCAGCACGCTCATGTGCGGGAAGAGGTTGAACTGCTGGAACACCATGCCCACCCGCTGCCGCAGCGCGTCCGGGTCGTCGCCCAGCACGCTGCGCCCGTCCAGCAGCACGTCGCCCCGGTCCGGTTCGATCAGCCGGTTGATGGTGCGCAGCAGGGTGGACTTGCCCGACCCGGACGGGCCGATGACGCAGGCCGTCGCGCCCCGCGGCACCGAGAGGTCGACGCCGCGCAGCACCCGGTTCGGCCCGAAGGCGAGGTGCACGTCGCGTACGTCGAGGCTGACCGAGGTGGTCGTTTCCGTGGTGGTCATCGCCGGTCTCCCTGGGTGGCGGTGGGCAACAGGGGCTCGTCGTCCTCGTCGTCAGGTGCGGTGGCCGGCCGGCCGTTGCGCAGCCGCCGGTCGATCCAGTTGACGACGTGCGTCAGCGGGACTGTCAACGCCAGGTAGAAGAGGCCCGCCAGCAGCAGCGCCGACTCGTTGCCGGTGGTGGCCGCATAGTCCTGCCCGATCCGGAACAGCTCCCGCTGGCTGGCCACCAGGCCGAGGAAGTAGACCAGGCTGGAGTCCTTGATCAGCGCGATGAGCTGGTTCACCCAGGCCGGCAGCACCCGCCGGATGCCCTGCGGAATGATCACCAGCCGCATCGCGTCGGCCCAGGAGAAGCCGAGCGCCCGGGCACCCTCCAACTGGGCGGCCTCCACCGACTGGATGCCCGAGCGGAAGATCTCGCCGATGTACGCGGCGGCGATGAGCGACAGCGCCAGAATGCCCAACGGGTAGGGATCCGGCCCCCAGACCTGCATGCCCAGCGGGGCCAGCCCGACCCCGATCAGCAGGATCGTCGCCGCGGCCGGCAGCCCCCGGAACACGTCGGTGTAGACCCGCGCCGGCCAGCGCAGCCAGCGGCTGCGGGAGATCCCGGCGACGGCCAGCAACAGGCCCAGCACCGAGCCGAGCAGGGCGGCGGAGACCGCCAGGATCAGCGTGTTGGGCAACCCGACGGTCAGCATCTCGGGCAGCGCCTCGCGCATCGCGTCCCAGTCGAAGAAGGTCTCCCACAGGGTGCTCAACGGATCCATCGGTTGCTCCTCCTACCGCCCCGCTCGCTCGTCACCGGCTCAGGACGCGGCCGACGCGGACGCCGACGGCGCGACCTTGACCGCGCCGCTGCCCGGGGCGAAGTCCGCCGGGATCGGACGGCCCGGGTAGTACTGGGCCTGCAACCGGGTCCAGGTGCCGTCGGCGATGACCTCGTCGAGGGCCTTGTTCAGCGCCTCGCGCAGCTTGTCGTTCCCCTTGGCCACCGCGTACGCGGTCGGTGCCGGGCTGAGCTGCTTGGCCGCCACGGTGATCTTGCCCTTGCTGTCGGCGGCCGACTTCTCACCGATCTCGGCCGGTGCGATCCAGGCGTCGGCGGTGCCCGCCTTGAGCTGGTTGATCGCGCCGTTGTAGTCCGGCACCCGCACCGGGTTGAGCTGCTTGCCGGTGGCGTAGTCGTCCTGGACGGTGCCCTGCACCACCACGACCCGCTTGCCCGCGAGCTGGTCGAAGCCGGTGATCGGCGAGCCGGCCGGGACGTCCAGGCCGAAGTAGCCGAAGTCGTAGCCGTTGCCGAAGTCGACGGTCTTCTTGCGGGCCTCGGTGATGGTGATCGAGGAGCTGCCGACGTCGAACTTGCGGTTGTTGACCTGGCTGAGCAGCGCGGAGAAGTCGGTGCCGACGAACTCGACAGTGAGACCGAGCTTGCCGGCCACGGCGGTCAGCAGGTCGTTGTCGAAGCCGGTGAACTTGCCGTCCTCGAGGTACACGTTCGGCGGGGCGTCGGTCAGCGTTCCGGCGCGCAGCACGCCCGACTGGGCCAGGCCGTACGGGTTGGCGCCGGCGTCGGAGGAGCTGTCGTCTCCGCAGGCGGTGAGGGCGGTGGCGGCAAGGATCGTGACCGCGCCCAGGGCGGCGGCGCGGGTCAGGGCAGGAAGGAATCGCACTGGTGTCTCCGAAGGGTGGTGTCTCGGCGGGCACGGGCGTGCGCCACCGACGGCGCGCCCGATGGGCGTACCGGTGGGAAAGGAGCTCGGGAAGGGGGTGCTAGAGCGCGGTGCCGCGACGACAGGCGGCGCTGCACATTCGCATCATGTCCACGTGCCGTCGCCGGATCAGGGCGGGCGAGGGTCGACCGGTGCGGGCGTCCGCGACGTCGGTCGGTGGGGTGGTGCTGAGGATGATGCGCATGGTTCTCCCGGGTCTGTGCTGACCTGGGTGCCAGGCCACGCTTGCACCGACGTCCTGCCGGTGCCTGGTCTTCACCCGGGGCACCCCACCGCGGAGGAGGGTTGCCGGCCAGCGAGCCGGGGCTTCGCGCTGGCGCTCATGACCTACGCCGAGGCTAGCAGCAGGAACGGGTGGATCGTCCAGTCGGTATGACCACGCTCACTGTGCGCGACGGACTGTCGGCTCGCAGGTCAGCCGGCATGCACGTGCGGTCGACGGTTCGGGTCGGGCTCCTGGCGGCGCAGGATCTCCCGGGTCACCGGGGCGATGGCGCCCTGTCCGAACGCCAGGTAGCGCAGGAAGTTGCGGGTCGGGCCACCCTCGGACCACTCGAAGTAGATGTGAGGGCGTCGACGGCTGCGGTCGCGGATCTCCAGCAACAGGGCGGCGAGCGCGGTGGGCACCGACGAGCTGGCCAGGCTGAGCACCGGGAAGCGGCCGTCGACCACCCCGCCGCGGACCAGCAGCTCGGTCTCGAAGTCGGACGGGTCGGTGACAGTGACCTCGACGAAGATGACGTCGCTGTCGTCGGGAAATTCGTTGTCCGCCATGGTCTGCGCCAGCTTGGCGCGGTACTCCGACTCGTCGCGCCGGTCGGGTTCGTGCGCGATGAGGCGGATCCGTCGTCCGGCACGTTCGTCGATCATCCGAGCGGCGGTGTGGTCCAGCTCCACGTGGTCGACGCGCAGCTCGTAGGCCCGCATCAGCCGGGACAGCACCGACACCAGGATGATCCCGCCGATGAAACAGCCCGCGATCTTGACACCGTCCGGGCGTTCCACCACGTTCGCCGACGTGGTGTAGACGAAGATCACCGCGATGACGCCGAACGCGATGGTGCGGCCGCGCTGACGCTGCCGGCGCGCCGCGAGCGTCACCGCCGTCGCGGCCGAGGTGATCAACACCAGGACCCCGGTGGCGTACGCGCCGCCCTGCGCGTCCACGCTGGCCTCGAAGACGATCGTGATCAGAAACGCCACGGCGGTGAAGACCAGCACCAGCGGCCGGACGGCTCGCGCCCAGGTCGGCGCCATGCCGTAACGGGGCAGGTAGCGCGGCACGAGGTTGAGCAGACCAGCCATCGCCGATGCCCCGGCGAACCAGAGGATTCCGATAGTGGACAGGTCGTAGATGGTGCCGAACACCTCGCCGAGGTGGGCGTGCGCCAGGTAGGCCAACGCGCGCCCGTTCGCCGGTCCACCCGGCCGGAAGGCCTCCGGCGGGATGAGCACAGTGGTCGTCACGCTGCTGGTGATCAGGAAGACGCTCATGATCACCGCTGCGGTGGTGAGCAGCCGGCGCGCGCCACGGATCCGGCCCAGCGGTCGTGCCTCCGAGTCCTGCGGGTCACCCCGTACGCTCGGCATGACCGCCACCCCGGTCTCGAAGCCGGACAGACCCAACGCCAGCTTCGGAAAGACCAACAGCGACAGCCCGACCACCATCCACGGATCGCCGTGCCCGGTGGTCAGCATCGTGGTCCAGTCGCCGACCGCGCTCGGATGCGTCGCCACCCGCCACAGCGCGTCGGCCACCACCACCGCGTTCAGCGTCAGGTAGACCGCGACCAGGACGACGGCGATCCCGATGGCCTCGGTGAATCCCTTGAGGAACACCGCGCCCAACAGCGACACCAGCAGCAGCGTGACAAGTACCTCGTGCCCCTTGAGCCCGCTCGGCCAGAACGGATTCTCGTCGATGTGCGCCGTCGCGTCAGCGGCCGAGAGGGTGATGGTGATGATGAAGTCGGTGGCCACGAAACCGAGCAGCACCAGCACCAGCAACTTGCCCGGCCAGTAGCTCAGCAGGCGTACCAGCATCGCGATGGAGCCCTCGCCGTGTGGGCTCTCCACCGCCACCCGCCGGTAGACCGGCAGCGCCCCCAGCAGGGTCACCAGCACCAGCACCAGGGTCGCCACCGGTGAGAGCGCCCCGGCGGCCAGCGCCGCGATGCCCGGCTGGTAACCCAGCGTGGAAAAGTAGTCGACCCCGGTCAGGCACATCACCTTCCACCACGGGTGGTGCCGGTGCTCCGGCGGGCGCCCGTGCGGCCCCGGGTGCTGCACGGCCTGGTCCGAGCCGGCTTCGAGCAGCCACCCCCGCAACCGGCCGGTGCGTCTGTCGACCTTCACCGGCGCGTCCCCCGTCATCCCGCCCACGGTCACCGTGAGTATCCGCCCGGCGGGCCGGCCCCGTCCGCTGGTGCGGGGAACCCAACCGACTCCACTGCGGGTTTCAGGGCCCGGGACAGAGGGGAAGCAGCGCCCCGGGCTGGTCGGGACGGCACCGGGGGAGGGGACAGGGCATGGTCGGCGGCCGTCGCTTCCGCCCGGGTGGGGGCTTCGGCCGCCAACTCGACGAGTACGAGACGAGGGTCGGTGTGCCGCCGCCCACGGAGTCACCCGCCGCCGCGTCCCACGGCGGCCTGGTGGACAGTGCGGTCTACATCCGGGGGCACCGGTTCGCCTCGCCGTCCGGCCTCGCCGAGACGTACCGCTGCCTCCAGGAGCAGGAAGGCGCGATGGCCTGGATCGGGTTGTACCGGCCCGACATCGAGCAGATCACCTCGCTGGCCCGGGAGTTTCGGCTGCACGACCTGGCGGTCGAGGACGCGATCAACGCCCACCAGCGGCCCAAGCTGGAGCGCTACGGGCACACCCTGTTCGTGGTGCTGCGTGCCGCCCGCTACGACGACCTCCGGGAGGAGGTCGAGTTCTCCGAGCTGCACCTGTTCATCGGCCCGGGGTTCGTGGTCACCGTCCGACACGGTGAGGCACCCGACCTGGCCGCGGTGCGGCGGCGGCTGGAGACCGAGGCGCAGATGCTCGCCCGGGGGCCGGAGGCGGTCCTGTACGCGATCCTCGACCAGGTCGTCGACGGGTACGCGCCGGTGGTGGCCGGACTGGAGAACGACATCGACGAGATCGAGACCCAGGTGTTCGGTGGCGACCCGAACGCCAGCCGCCGCATCTACGGGCTCAGCCGCGAGGTCATCCAGTTCCAGCGGGCTGCCCGCCCGCTGCTCAGCGTGCTCGACGCGTTGGCCGACGGCGCCGGCAGCGCCAGCGCCGACGAGGAGCTGCGCCGCTACCTGCGCGACGTGACCGACCACCTGACCCAGGTGGTGGAGCGGGTGGATGGTTTCCGGCACCTGTTGCAGAACATCCTCACCGTCAACGCCACCCTCGTCTCGCAGCAGCAGAACGAGGAGATGCGCAGCCTCACCGCGGCCAGCTACAGCCAGAACGAGGAGCTGAAGAAGGTCTCCTCCT
>NZ_JBEYSL010000214.1:0-10843 GCF_040642735.1 Micromonospora sp. NPDC047753
CCACCACGCTGACCTGCCGGTCGCCCTGCACCAGCGCCGGGCGCTGCTGCCAGCGCGCCGCGGCGGCGGCGACCAGGCCATGCAGAGTCGACGCGGCCGGCGCCTCGGTCGACCCGCCGACCGACGGGACCGGCTCGGGGCCGGGCAGCAGGTCCAGGGTGGACACCGGGGCGTCCGGGGCGCTCAGCGCCGACTCCAGCAGGGTGCGGTAACTGTGCGCCAGCCGCTCGGCGGTGCCCCTGTCGAACAGGTCGACGTCGTACTCCACTGTGCCGCGCAGCTCGCCCGTGGCGCTGGGCACCTCGTCCCAGGCCACAGTGAGGTCGAACTTCGCCACCCGGCCGGGTGGCTCGGTCACCCCGACCGACAGGCCGGGTACCGCGTCGGTCCGCTCGGGCAGGTTCTGTGCCGACAGCATGACCTGGAACAGCGGGGTACGACTGAGGTCGCGTGGTGGCCGGACCGCCTCGACGACCTGCTCGAACGGGACGTCCTGGTGCTCGTACGCGCCGAGCACCGCGTCCCGCGCCCGGGCCAGCACGTCGACGAAGGTCTCGGCGTCCTGCCAACGGGTCCGCAGCACGACGGTGTTGACGAAGAAACCCACCAGGTCGTCGAACTCGGAGCGGGTACGCCCGGACACCGGGCTGCCGACACTGACGTCGCGGATGTCCGCGTACCGGCCCAGCACCAGCTGGAACGCGGCGAGCAGCACCATGAACCGGGTGACGCCGTGCCGCCGTCCCACCGCGTCGAGGCGTTCGACCAGGGCGGCGGGCAGCCGTACGTCGAACGTCTCCCCCCGGTGTCGGGCGGTGGCCGGGCGGGGACGGTCGGTCGGGAGGTCCAGTGCCGCGGGCGCACCCGCGAGCCGGTCCACCCAGTACGCGAGCTGGGTCGTCCGCGCGTCGCCGGCCAGCAGCGCGCGCTGCCACAGGGTGTAGTCGACGTACTCGACGGTGAGCGGGGCCGGTGCGGGCGTGCCGATGGTCCGGGCGGCGTAGAACGCGCCGAGGTCACGGATCAGCACTCCGATCGACCAGCCGTCACAGACCGCGTGGTGCAACGTCATCAGGAGCATCGCGTGCTCGTCGGTCAGCCGGACCAGGTGCCAGCGGGCCAGCGGCCCGGTGGCGAGGTCGAAGGGTCGGGCGGCGACGTGGCGCAGGAGCGCGTCGGCCTGCTCGTCACGGTCGGCCCGGTCGCGCAGGTCGTCCACCGTGAGGACGACCGCTGGCTCGTCGTCCACGACCTGCCGGGGCTCGCCGTCGATCGTCACCAGCCGGGTCCGCAGCGCCGCGTGCCGCGTCACCAGCCCCCGCAGGCCGGCGTCGAGGGCGTCGACGTCGAGCGGGCCGTCCACGGTGAGCACCAGCGGCACCGAGTAGACCGCCTGACCGGCGTCGAGCCGGTCGAGGAACCACAGCCGCTGCTGGGCGTACGACAGGGGGTGCGGCCCGGGGCCGGCGGCCGGCACCGGCGGGCGGGCGTCGTCCGGGCCGGCGTCGGCGACGCGTGCCGCGAGCGCGGCGACGGTGGGCGCCTCGAAGGCGGCGCGGACGCCCAGCCGCACGCCGGCGGTGGCGGCGATCCGCGCCACCATCTGCGCGGCGAGCAGCGAGTGGCCGCCGAGGGCGAAGAAGTCGTCGGCGGCGGACACCACCGGCACGCCGAGCAGGTCCTGCCACGTCCGCGCGACCAGTTCCTCGATCGGGCCGCTGGGCGGCACGCCGTCGGCGGCCCGGACGCCGTGGTGCGCGTCGGGCGCGGGCAGCGCCTGGCGGTCCACCTTGCCGTTCGGGGTGACCGGCAACACCGCCAGCGGCACGTACCAGGTCGGCACCATCGCCTCGGGCAGCCGGGCGGCGAGGTGGGCGCGCAGCTCACCCGCCGGGACCGGGGCGTCGTCCGGGACGACGTAGGCGACGAGCCGACGTTCGTCGCCGTCCCCGTGCACGGTGACGGCGGCGGCCCGCACGCCCGGGCAGGTGGTGAGGGTGCTGGCGATCTCGTCCGGCTCGATCCGGACACCGCGGATCTTGACCTGCTGGTCGGCCCGGCCCAGGCACTCCAGTTGACCGTCCTCGCGCCACCGCACCACGTCACCAGTGCGGTAGACGCGGGCGCCGGGCTCGAAGGGGCTCGGTACGAACCGCTCGGCGGTCAGGTCGGGCCGGCCGACGTAACCGTGCGCGAGACCGGCGCCGCCGATGAACAGCTCCCCCGGTGCGCCGATGCCGGTCAGCCGGCCGTGGTCGTCGAGGACGTAGAGCAGCTCCCCGCCGATCGGTCGGCCGATCGGGGTCCGCGCCGCGTCGCCGGGCAGGTCGGTCACGTCCCAGGTGCTGGAGAACGTGGTGCACTCGGTCGGGCCGTACCCGTTGACGAGGCGCAGGCCCGGCAGGGCGGCGGCCAGCGTGGCGACCCGGCGGGCGTCGGCCGGCTCGCCGCCGAAGTAGAGGGCGCGCAGCGGGGCGAACATCGCCGGGTCGGCGTCCACGCACCTGTGGAACAGGGCGGTGGTGAGCATCAGCACCGTGACGCCGTGCTCGGCGAGTCGATGACCCAGCCGGGACGGCGTGAGCACGTCGTCCTTGGGGATGCCCACCAGGCGCGCGCCGTTGAGCAGCGCACCCCACACCTCGAAGCTCGCCGCGTCGAACGACACGTTGGCCGCCTGGGCGACCGCGTCGGCGGGCCCGACGGGGAAGTAGTCGGCGCGGTGAACCAGCCGGACGATCCCGCCGTGGGTGGTCTCGACCCCCTTCGGCCGCCCTGTCGACCCGGAGGTGTAGAGGACGCAGGCCCGTTGGGTCGGGTATGTCGGCGGCCACGTCGGCGCGGACCGTCCCGCGGGCAGCACCAGCCGGTCGAGCCGCAGCACCGGCAGGTCGTCGACGACGGCCACCGGACCGTCGGCGAGCAGCAGCCGCGCCCCGCTGTCGCGCAGCATGAACTCCCGCCGGGCCTCGGGGTAGGACGGGTCCAGGGGCAGGTACGCCGCCCCGGTGGCGAGCACCGCGAGCATCGCCACGACGAGCTGCGCGGACGAGCCCATCGCCAGGCCGACGACACTGCCCGGGGTGACCCCGTGTCCGGTCAGGACGGTCGCCAGGGCATCGGCCCGGGCGCGCACCTCGGCGTACGTGAGGGTGGTGCCGTCGTACTCCAGAGCGACGGCGTCCGGCGTCGCCTCGGCCTGGCTGAGAAACGCCGCCGGCACGCTCGGCGGACCTGCCGTACCGCCGCCGGTGCCCCACCGGGCGATCAGCTCGCGCTCCCGCACCGACGTGTGCACCAGGGTGGAGATCGGCGCCTCGGGGTCGGTCAGGGCGTTGTCGAGCAACGTCAGGTAGTGATCGGCGAACCGGCGCATCGTCGCGCTGTCGAACAGATCCGGGTCGTAGGCGAGGACGCCGGACGCCCTGTCGGGCCCCGGCTCGTCCCAGAGCACGCTCAGATCGGGCGGCACCTCCCCGGTGGTGGCGGGGGCCGCTCCCACCCCCAGCACGACCGTGCAGAGCGCGGCACGACTCGGGTCGTGGGGTAGGCCGAGCGCCTCGGCCACCCGGTGCAGCGGGACGCCGGTGTACGGCGAGGCCTCCCGCAACCCGGCGTCGACCCGCGCGAACAGGTCGGCGGCCGACGGGTCGTCGTCCCACCTGCCGCGCAACGGCACCAGGGCGTCGTCCAGCGGCGTCGCGGTGGCCAGGTCCCGGGTGCCGGCGTGCCGGCCCAGCACCACCTGCCCCACGGCGAGCAACGGCACGGAGGGCGCGACGCCCACCGCCGCGCTCACCGCGTGCAGCCGTCGGGTGGTGTCCGGGCCGACGGTGAGCGTCACCCGGTCGGTGTGCTGGCGTCGACGGGCCGGGCGGACCCGGTCGGTGACCAGGTCCAGGGTGGGTACGCCGGCCAGCCCGGCCCGCCAGTGGGCGAGCGCGTCCGCCTCCGCGGCCATCGCACGCGACCCGGTCACTGCACCGGCTCCCCGAGACTCGACTGGCCTGCGCGCTGCCCGACCGGGTTCGTCGCCCCGGCCAGCACCCCGGCCGGATCGCTGTCGGTCACCCGGGCCACCAGCCCACCGTCGAGCGTCACCACCCGGTCGGCGCCGGCCAGGGTCTCCCGGCGGTGGGCGATGGTGAGCACCGTCGCGTCGGCGAGGTCCACCGCCAGCAGCCGCTGGATGCGGGCGTCAGTCTCGGCGTCGAGGCTCGACGTGGCCTCGTCGATGAGGACCAGCTTCGCGTCCCGCAGCAACGCCCGGGCCAGGCAGAGCAGCTGTCGTTCACCGGCGCTGAGCTGTCCGCCGCCGGCGGACAGGACCGCGTCGAGACCGCCACCGCCCACGCCGAGCAGCCGGTCGGCGAGACCCACCTTGGTGAGGACGGCGGTGACCTCCGCGTCGGGGTACGCACCGGTCGGGTCGATGTTGTCCCGCAGGGTGCCGGGCAGCAGCACCGGATCCTGCGGTACCACCTCGACGGCGGCCCGCAGGTCGGCCAGCCGCAGCGTGGCGGTGTCCACCCCGTCGATGAGGATGCGCCCCTGCTCGGCTGGCACGAACCGCAGCAGCGCGGTGAACAGGCTGGACTTGCCGCTGCCGGTCCGGCCGACGATGCCGATCTTGCTGCCCGCCGGGGCGTCGAACGACACGCCGTTCAGCGCGGCCGGGCCACCCTCGGAATAGCGCAGTGTGACGTTCTCGAAGTGGACCTCGCCGGCGGTGGGCCAACCAGCCGGGGCCGGTCGCCCGTCGGTCGGCTCGACCGGCAGCCGGGTGTAGTCGTCGACACGTTCGAAGCTCGCCAGCGACAGGTCCATCATCTGCACTGTCATCAGGCTCATCGCCAGCGCCTCCATCAGCGCGTACACGAAACTGATCCCGACACCGGCCAGCCCGGCGCCGATCCCGCCCACGGCGACGATCAGCACCCCGTACGTCAGCAGGACGACCGCGCCGAGCATGTCGAGCTTCAGGTTGAAGTGCCGCGACAGCGCGTTGACCGTGTAGTCGGCGTGGTGCGCGACGCGGACCCGCTCACCGAACGCGGCCTGGTATCCGCGCACCCGGCTGTTCCGGCCCTCGATCGAGGTCACCCCGTCGACGGCCTCGTTGAGCAGCGCGAGCATCGGCTCGTTCGCCTGCTTCGACAGCCGGGACGCCTCGACCGTGCTGGCCCGGGTGAGCCGCTGCCACCGGAGGTAGACCACCAGCAGCAGCGGGGCTGCCACCAGCATCAGCGGACTGGTGAAGGCCAGCGCCGCCAACGGCACGACCAGGCCGACGGCGACCCGGAGGGTGTCCATCGTGGTCTCCGGCAACTCCAGGTCGATGGTCTCCATGTCACCGGAGAACCGCGCCAGGACGCGTCCGGAGGAGTTGCGGTCGAAGAACGACAGGGGGGCCCGGAAGACCCGGTTCAGCATCGACCCGTGCAGGTTCTGGCCGGCGGACACACCCCGGGCGAAGGCGAAGCTGAACAGCCCGCGATCCAGCACGAGCGCCAGCAGACCGATGGCGGCGAACACGCCCGCGTAGTACAGCGTGTCCTGCCCGGCGTGCTCGGTCCAGTGGCCGAGCCAGAACGACGAGCCGCCCAGGACGGCCTGCCCGCCGACGGCCAGGCCGAGCAGGACGACGGCGAGGAGGCCCGGGGTCAGCACCTGCAGGTAACGGCGGTAGGTGGCGGAACCGACCTTACCGGCGCGGACCGTCTCCTCCTCCTCGGCGGCCATGTCCTCGGCCACCTCGTCCAGCGCGGCGCCGTCCGGATCGGACGGCGTCGCGGCCTCGGCGGCCATGGCCGGCAGCAGGTCCGGCATCTGCGCGGCGACGTCGGCGAACCGGCCCGCCGCGACCACCCGGCCGCCGTCGAGGACCACCACCCGGTCGGCCCGACGGGCCACGTCGAGGCGGTGGGTGGCAACGATCCGGGTACGCCCGGCGAGCACCCCGTCGAACAGCGCCTCCAGGATGGTGCCGGCGACCGCGTCGTCGACGGCGCTGGTCGGGTCGTCGAAGAGGTAGACGTCGGCGTCCTCGTAGGCGGCGCGGGCCAACGCGATGCGCTGCCGTTGCCCGCCGGAGAGGTTCACGCCCCGCTCGCCGATGGCCGTGCCGTCGCGGGCCGGCATCGCCGCCAGGTCCGCCTCCAGGGCGGTGGCGCGGACGACCGCCGCGTACCGGTCCGGATCGTCGGGCGAGAAGCAGCGGATGTTGTCGACGATGCTGCCCTGCATGATCCAGGGGCGCTGCGGCAGGTAGACGGTGCTGCCGCCGACCTGGGCGGTACCCGCGACCGTCGGCAGCGCACCGGCCAGCGCCGCGAGCAGCGCGGACTTGCCGCTGCCGACCCGGCCCAGCACGCAGACCAACTCACCGGGCGCGACCCGCAGGTCGACGCCGGTCAGGACCGGCCGGGCGTCCGCGTCGGCCCCCGGCCAGGTGAACGACGCCCCGTCGAGGTCGACCGCCCCGGCCGGCGCGTCGTCGTCGGTCGACGCCTCGGCGGTGTCCGAGGCCCGCAGGAAGGTCGTCACCTTCCCGAACGCCACCCGCCACTCGTTGCGCATGTCCAGGTAGCGCACCAGCTCGGGCAGCTGGGACCGGAGGACGGTGAGCACGGCGATCGCCGCGAACACGTCCGCCGCCTTCAGTTCGTTGCCCAGCGCCGCGTACGTGACCAGGGTGGCCATCACCATCAGGACCGGCGCGGCGGCGTTCACCAGGTAGAGCGTGGCGAGCCGCTTCTGCCGGCGGACCAGCAACGCGTTGAGCGTCGCGCGTTCCCGGCCGACAGCCCGCTCGGCGACGTCCTCCCACCCGTGGGTGCGCAGCGTCCGCATGGCCCCCAGGTACTCGCCGACCAGCCCGATCCGGACGCCGTTCGCGTCCCGGATCGCCGGCACCAGCGCGAAGACCCTCTCGTTGGCCACGTGCGACAGCCACAGGCCGGCGATGAGGATGACGATGCCCACCAGCGCCGCCCAGCCCAGCAGCACCCACAGGACCACGCAGGAGCCGGCGATGCCCAGCGGCACCGCCCACGCCATGTGCGTGAACGCGACCCGCCCGACCCTCCGGGCGTCGGACGAGGCGAGGGTGATGACCTCCCCGGAGGGGTGGGCCAGTCGGGCGCCGCGGTCCATCCGCAGGTACTTGCGCAGGATCTCGGTCCGCAGCAGCGCGGTGATCGAGTGCGCGGTCTTCCACACCTCGGACCACTGGTGCTTGTGGCTCAACGCGTCCAGGACGTAGAAGCCGGCCAGGCCGGCGGCGATCAGCAGACCCTCCACCACCGGGCCCTGGCCGTCGCCCTCGAACCAGGCGATCAGCTCCCGCACCAGCAGCGGCCCGACGGTCGCGCAGGTCTGGTAGGCCAGGAAGATCAGGCCCGCCCACCAGAACCGCCGGCGGTAGGTCTGGTAGAGGGCCCGCCGCAGCCCGTCAGGTTGGTCCCGCCGGGCGGCCCAGGCACGCTCGAAGACCGGGGTCACCCGCTCCAGGTGGTCGTACCGGGGCGGCGTCAGGCTGTCCGACAGCTTCAGTGGTCGGCGCAGGGACGCCTTCACCAGGATCGAGGGCCATTGGACGAAGAGTCGGGACAGCACTCCCGCGTCCTGTTCGGCACTCGGGCGGACCGGTGTGGGGATTGTCGACACGGTGCGTCTACTCGTTTCCAGCGAGGGCGAGCGGAGCGAACCCGTAGGCGCGCTCCAGGGCGGTACGGACACTGTCCGGCAGATAGCGGCGCATGGCGTCGAACTCGCGGGCGCGGCTGAACTTGCTTGACTCGGCGAACCGGGGACGTTGCTCCAGCCAGTTCGCCACGGTCAGGGCGGCGAGGTCGGCGTACTGGCCGGCGCTGACACCGACGCAACCGCCCGAGCGGTCCTCGAGCAGGAACGGCGGGCCGTCGAAGGCGGCGTCGAAGAGGGCGCTGCGGGTAACCGTGCCGAACAGGTACGCCAGCGTCTCCGCCTCCGCACCGATCAGCTCCCGCACGGCGGGCCGCAGCTCGTGCGGGATCGCACCGGTCGGGAAGATCTCCGTGCCGTACACCGAATGGAACAACCCCGCGTCACACAGCTCCTGCCGCGACCCCCACTGGGCCAGCAGGTCGTGCACGCCACGCAGATGCGCCAGCAGGTTGGCCTCCGAGTGCGCCAACTCGGCCACCCCGTGCGACTCCAGGAAGGCGATCTTCTCGGCGAGCCCGCTCACGCCGCCTCCCGACTGCCGTACGACCCGGTCATCGCCACCAACGTCTTGCGCGGCCCGGTGAAGCTGGACCGGCCGTGCGCCATCGCCATGTTGTCGACGACCAGCAGGTCACCCTGCTGCCAGGGGAAGGCCAGGGACTCCGCGTCGAACGCGGCGCGGATGGCCGCGAGGTCGGCGTCGGTGATCGGGCTGCCGTCGCCGAGGTACGCGTTACGCGGCAGGTCCTCCTCGGCGAGCAGTTCCAGCAGCGCCTCCCGGGTGGCCTCGGGCAGGTTGGAGACGTGGAACAGGTGGGCCTGGTTCATCCAGACCGTCCGCCCGGACACGGGGTGCACGGTGACGGCCTGGCAGGTCTCGGTGGTCCGCAGCGCGCCGTCGTCGAACCACTCGTAGGTGATGCCCCGCTCGCGGCAGAACTCCTGCACTGCCTCCCGGTCCATCCCGGGGAACGTCTCCTGCCAGGACACCCCGAGACCGACCCGGTAGTTGCGCACGTACCGCACACCGTGCCGCTCGAAGCGCTCGCGCACCTCGACGGGGATGCGCTGCCAGACGGCGTGGCTGTCGGCGAGCGGAGTCTCCCCGCCGGTCTGCGCCGGGATGTTCGAGTAGAAGAACAACCGCCGGGGCCACACGCTGGTGTACGCCATCTCGTTGTGCAGCGGGATGACCTCGCTGGCCGGGTACTCGGTGGAGGTGTAGACGTCGCCGACCTTGCTGCGCGGCGTGGACCGGTAGGTGTACTCGGCCATCTCCTCGCCGAAGACTTTGACGAACGCGGAGAAGGCCGGCGCGTCCGGGGCGTCGAACCCGCGCAGCAGGACAGCGCCGTGGCTGTCCAGTCGGTCGTTGATCAGGTCGAGGTGCTCGGTGGCCCATTGCGCTGGCGAGATGCCGGGCGAGGTGGCCTCGATGCAGGCCACCCGGTTGCGCTCCGGGAACAGGCAGCTCTCTTTCACGTGGTCCATGTCGGAGGTCCTTCCGCGTACGTCGGGTCGTGGTCCGGGTCAGTCGGCGTCCGGCCGGACGAACGACCGGAGGGCGGCCAGGGTCAGGGCGGCGAGCCGCTCGATGCTCGTCCGCTCGTTGAGGTTCCTGCTGTACTTCAGGTGCAGGCTGAGCTCGCCGTTGGCGAACCGCGCGAACACCTGGAGTCGGTGCATGCGTTGCAGCTTCGGCATCGGCCAGGAGTCGTCCATGGCCGGCCCGAGCAGCGGCGACTCCTCGGGCTCGTGGGCGAACTCGCCCCAGTTGTTGAGCAGGATGTCCGGCTTGCCGAGCGGAGCGAGCGCGTCCGCCACCGCCGGATGCCCACCGAGGTAGCGCAGCAGGCCGAAGGCGAGGCCGCGCCGGGGCACCGCCTCGATCTGCTCACGGACCGACTCCAGCAGCGCCCTCGGGCCGGGCTTCTCGGGTCGGCGGACGAGCCGGGGTGAGGTCATCGAGAACCGGCCGATGGCACGGGACAGGTCGAGGTCCTGACCGCCCATCTCCCGACCTCGGGCGACGAGGTCGACCAGGATCGACGACTGACCGGACCAGTCGGTGAAGCCCTGGAGGGTGGCGGCCAGCAGCGCGTCGTTGACGCTCAGGCCGTACTCCTGCGGCACCAGCCGGCGCAGCGCGGCGGTCTCCTCCGCGTCGAGCCCGACCACCACCGTCTCCTCCGACGACATGCAGTCGTCTCCGTCGAGGTGGTCCAGCGGCCAGGTCGGGACGGGTTCCTTGGCCAGCGCCGTCCAGTACGCGATGTCCTCGGTCAACTCGGTGCCATGGGCGAGCGCGTCCAGGTTGCGGGACCACTCGGCGAACGACGCCGTCGGCAGCGGCAGGCGCGGCTCCTCGCCGGCCTCCACGGCCTGGTACGCGGTCTGGAGATCCGCCATCAGGACGTCCCAGGAGCTGTTGTCCATCAACTGGTGGTGAACGATCACCACGAGCAGATCGGGACGGTTGGCCCCGAAGCGGACCAGGGCGACCTGGAGCAGCGGCCCGTTCTCGATGTCGAGCTTGCGGTGCAGGGTGCGGTCGAGGCGCCGGAAGGCGACCTCCTGGTCCGCCGGGTCGAGGGCGGACAGGTCCACGCTGGTGAACGGCGTGGGCTGGTAGGGCTCGTTGACCCGGACCGACAACCGGCCCCCGGGCCGGGGGAAGCTGATCCGGAGCGAGTCGTGATGGGTGATCACCGCCGCCACGGCCCGCTCCACCAGCGCGGGGTCGAGTGCCCGCAGCGCATCGAACATGAAGATGTGCGTGTACTTGTGCGGGTCGGCGAAGTTCCGCTCGGCGAAGGCCACGTGCGACGCGACGAGCGGGACCACACCGGGGTCCGTACGCCGGCCTCCGTCACCACCCGCGCCGGCGGTCGTCTGCCCACCGGCCACCGACGCGAGGCCGGCGATTGTGGGGTACGCGATGAACTGCGCGGGGGTGATCACCACACCCGCCTTACGGGCCCGGTCCACCACCCGGATCACGTGCAGCGAGTCCCCACCCAGGGCGAAGAAGTTGTCCTCCGGACCCACCGACGGCACCCGCAGCACCTCCCGCCAGATCCCGGTCAGGATCCCCTCCACCCGTAGCCGCACTGGTGGTCGGGAAGGACCGGGTCGC
>NZ_JBEYSL010000215.1:0-10791 GCF_040642735.1 Micromonospora sp. NPDC047753
TGTTCGGGCACTTCCTGCGGCTGTCGGTGGGCTTCCACGAGCGGTACACGTCCGGCCGGATGGCGTTGGCCAACGGCACCATGTGGTCGATGTCCACGTCGGAGGGATCCGAGAAGCTGCGACCGTCGTACACGCTCTCCCAGCGCCCACCGACCACGTTGCAGCCGGAGAGCTTCACGTCCTTGCCGTCGCGCTGGAGGATGCTGTCCCGGATATCGCAGTTCTTGCCGGTGTCCCGCCAATGCGGGAAACGCTCCCGGCTGTAGCCCTTCATCGAGCCGGCGGTGGCGACGGTCAGCTGACTCAGCTGCTCAGCGGCGTTGCCGCCGTCGCTCGACGGCGGTGTGGTCGGTTCATCCTGCGGGACGCAACCGGCCACGCCGAGCGCCAGCGCCGCGGTGAGCACGGCCACCGCCGCTCGCGGTCCTGATCTGGTACGCACAGACGACACCTCTCCAGCTTGGGGGCTCCCGGCGATTGCGCACAGTACCCGGGCACGGTTTCGGCGTTTCGTGGCGTCTCCCACATGATGCAAGGCAGATTGGTGGGATGACCGCACCCGTACCGGCGACGGCCCTCCGGATGGGCACCACCGCCGGCCGGGGCACGCTGCTCGCCGCCGTACTCGCCTCTGGAATGGTCTTCCTCGACAGCACCGTCGTCAACGTGGCGCTGCCGAAACTTGGGCAGGACCTCGGCGCGAACGTGGCCGATCTCCAGTGGACCATCAACGGCTATCTGCTGATGCTGGCGGCGTTCGTGCTGCTCGGCGGCGCGCTGGGCGACCGCTTCGGCCGGCGACGCATATTCCTCATCGGCGTGGTCTGGTTCACCGCCGCCTCCGTGCTCTGCGGGCTGGCCCAGGACACCGGCATGCTGATCGCCGCCCGGTTCCTCCAGGGCGCCGGTGGCGCGCTGCTCACGCCCGGGTCGCTGTCGGTGCTCCAGGCGAGCTTCCATCCCGACGACCGGGGCCGGGCGATCGGTGCCTGGGCCGGGCTGTCCGGGGTCTCCACCGCGCTGGGGCCGTTCATCGGGGGCTGGCTGATCGACGCGCTCTCCTGGCGCTGGATCTTCTTCCTCAACCTGCCGATAGCCGTTCTCGTGCTGCTGGCCGCCCTGCGCTGGGTGCCGGAGAGCCGGGACGAGAGCGCCTCCCGCACCGAGGAGCGGGGTCGGACCCGACGACGGTTCGACGTCGCCGGAGCCCTGCTCGGAGCGCTCGCGCTCGCCGGCGTCACCTACGCCCTGATCGACGCGCCGGCCCGCGGGTTCGACTCCGCCGAGGTGCTGATCGCCGCCCTGGTCGGGGTGCTCTCCGCAGTGGCCTTCGTCCTGCTGGAACGGCGACGTGGCGACACCGCCATGCTGCCCACCGGCCTGTTCAGCAGCCGACTCTTCTCGGTGTTGAACATCTTCACCGTTGTCGTCTACGCGGCGCTCGGCGGCTTTACCTTCTTCTTCGCCGTCTACCTGCAGAACGTGGTCGGCTGGTCGGCCTTCCGCACCGGCATCGCGTTGCTGCCGATGACCCTGCTGCTGCTGGTCGGCTCCGCGCGCGCCGGTGCGCTGTCCGCCCGGATCGGCCCACGGCTGCCGCTGGCCATCGGACCGGTGGTCGCCGCGATCGGGCTGCTGCTGCTGCGCGGCGTCGGACCGGGCGCGTCGTACTGGCGGGACGTGCTGCCCGGGGTGCTGCTCTTCGGCATCGGGCTGACCCTGGTGGTGGCACCGCTCACCGCGTCGGTGCTGGCCGCCGTGCAGGACCGGTTCTCCGGGGTGGCCAGCGGGTTCAACAACGCCGCGTCCCGCGCCGGCGGCCTGCTCGCGGTGGCGGCGCTGCCGCTGCTGGTCGGGCTCTCCGGCGGCGGGTACGAGCAGAAGGCCGAGCTGACCGACGCGTTCCGGGGCGCGATGGAGTGGTGTGCGGGGCTGCTCGTGGCCGGCGCGCTGCTGGCCCTCGTGCTGGTCCACCGACCGCCCCGGAAAGCCCCGCCGTCCCAGCCCTGCCACTCACTGCCCGCCGCGACACCCCCGAAGTAGGAAGCCACTTCGGGGGTGTCGCGCGCAGGTCAGCGGCGGGCGCGGTTGACGGCGCTGGTGACCGCCTTGATCGACGCTGTGACGATGTTGGCGTCGGTGCCGACACCCCAGACCGTCCTGCCGTCCACCTCACACTCCACGTACGCGGCGGCCTGCGCGTCACCACCCGAGGAGAGCGCGTGCTCGTGGTAGTCGAGCACCCGTACGCCCACCCCGACCGACTGGAGCGCGTTCACGTACGCGTCGATCGGGCCGTTGCCGACAGCGGCGAGCGAGCGCTGCTCGCCGCCCACACCGACCTGGGCCTCGATCTCGACCTTGCCGTCCACCGTGCCGATCGTGTAGCCGGCCAGCCGGACCGCCGGGTCGGGCTGGTGGTCGAGCAGGTAGTGCGTCGCGAAGATCTCCCACATGGCGGCCGGGTCGACCTCGCCGCCGTCGTGGTCGGTGACCTGCTGCACCACCCCGGAGAACTCGATCTGGAGCCGGCGCGGCAGGTCCAGTTGGTGCTCGCTCTTCATGATGTACGCGACGCCGCCCTTGCCGGACTGCGAGTTGACCCGGATGACCGCCTCGTAGGTGCGGCCCAGGTCCTTCGGGTCGATTGGCAGGTACGGCACCGCCCAGGTGTGCTCGTCCACCGGCACGCCGGCCGCCTTCGCGTCGGCGGCGAGGGCGTCGAAGCCCTTCTTGATCGCGTCCTGGTGGGAACCGGAGAAGGCGGTGTAGACCAGGTCGCCCGCGTACGGGTGGCGCTCGTGCACCGGCAGTTGGTTGCAGTATTCAACCGCTCGCCGGACCTCGTCGATGTTCGAGAAGTCGATCATCGGGTCGATGCCCTGGGAGAAGATGTTGAGCCCCAGGGTCACCAGGTCGACGTTGCCGGTGCGCTCACCGTTGCCGAACAGGCAGCCCTCGATGCGGTCCGCGCCGGCGAGCAGGCCCAGCTCGGCGGCGGCCACACCGGTGCCCCGGTCGTTGTGCGGGTGCAGGCTCAACACCACGCTGTCCCGGCGCGGCAGGTGCCTGTGCATCCACTCGATCGAGTCGGCGTACACGTTGGGGGTGGCCATCTCGACTGTGGCCGGCAGGTTGATGATCAGCGGTCGGTCCGGGGTCGGGTCGATCACGTCGATCACCCGGGAGCAGACCTCCAGCGCGTACTCCAGCTCGGTGCCCGTGTACGACTCCGGCGAGTACTCGTAGAAGATCTCCGTGTCCGGGGTGTGGATCTCGGCGTACTTCTGGCAGAGCCGCGCCCCGGTGGTGGCGATGTCGGCGATGCCGTCCCTGTCCAGGCCGAAGACCACCCGCCGCTGGAGGGTGGAGGTCGAGTTGTAGAAGTGCACGATGGCCCGCTTCGCGCCGCGCAGCGACTCGAACGTCCGGTCGATCAGGTGCTCCCGGCACTGCGTGAGCACCTGGATGGTGACGTCGTCCGGGATCATGTCGTCTTCGATGAGCTGCCGGACGAAGTCGAAGTCGGTCTGGCTCGCCGACGGAAAACCGACCTCGATCTCCTTGTAGCCCATCTGGACCAGTAGCTGGAACATCCGGCGCTTGCGCTCGGGCGACATCGGGTCGATCAGTGCCTGGTTGCCGTCTCGGAGATCCACGGCGCACCAGCGGGGGGCGGCCTCGACGGTGCGGGTGGGCCAGGTGCGGTCCGGGAGTTCGACCCGGAACTGCTCCCCGTACGGCTGGTAGCGGTGGTACGGCATCCGGCTCGGGCGTTGCCGGGCGATCGGATCGGTTTCAGCGTCGGTGACAGGTTGAGCCATCTCGGAGTGCTCCCTGGAACATGTGGCGTCAGCAGATCGGAAGGTGTCGGCGAGATGCCGGGCGACGGTGCGCGGCGGTGCCGAGAGGAAAATCGGATGTGCTGGACGGCGCGATGCAACTCCGCGACGAGGTGCCGGCCGGTCAGGCCTCGTCGCGGCGGCTAAGGAGGAGCAGCGCCTGCCACATGACCAAGTCACCCTACGTGATGGAACGGTGGGTGGAAAGACAGGTCCGGACTATGGGACCGGGGTCATGGCCGGCGCCGCGGCCTCGGCACCCAGGCGCGGCGTGCGCCCGGCCCAGGCCACGGCAGGCACGATCGCCAGCCCGACCAGCACGAAGATCGCTGCCGTCGGTAACCAACCCCACCCGCCGGTGGTCACCCCGAGCGCGGTCAGTCCGGCCGGCGCGATCAGGTACTGCACCTGCACGCCGAGTTCGAGCGCCCCCACGTACGCGCCGCGCTGGTTGGCCGGTGGCAGGGTGGCGGTGAGGCCCCAGGTGCCGGCCGACTCGATCAGCTCGGCCAGGATGAGTACCGTCGCCGCGACCACCAGCACCACGATGGTGAGCCAGCCCCGGGTGAACCCGGAGATCGGCAGGGCCAGACAGAACAGGGCGATCAGCAGTCCACCCCGACGGGAGGCCCGGGCCGCGCCCGCCGCGCTGTCCGCGCCCCGGCTCACGCGTACCTGGAGCAGCACGACCAGGACCGTGTTGAGCAGCACCAGAGCGGCGATGACCGTCTTCGGGGCGTCGGTGTGGGTGAGGATCCAGAGCGGCATGACCGTCAGGTAGAGCGCCTGGTGTGCGGTGAGCAGCCCGGAGAGCAGGGACACCGTCATGAACGGGCGGTCCCGCAGCACGGCGAGCCGACTCATCGGCTCCACCGGCCTCCGCACCTGCGGCAGTCGAGGCAGTCGGCGCACGAAGAGGGCCGTCACCAGGAAGACCGTCGAGATGAACCAGACCATCCCCCGGTACGCCTCGATCGTGTCCACTGCCAGCACCAGGCCGCTGATCACCGCGCCGAGCCCGAAGCCGACGTTCAGCGACGAGCGCTGGTACGCCATCGCTGTGACCCGTTCGGCCGGCGCGAGCGCGTTGATCGAGTAGACCTGCCGGGCCACGCCGACAGCGGCGTCCACGGCTGCCAGCGCCACCACCACGGCGAGGAACCCCGCGAAGCCGCCCACGAAGGGGTAGGTCGCGAACAGCGCCGCGTTCAGCACCAGCCCCACCACCCAGACCCGCTGCGGTCCGTACCGGTCGGTGAGCCCACCCAGCGACACCGTGCCCAGCAGCGTCACCCCCGCCGCGACGGAGAGCCCCAACCCCACCTGGGCGGCGCTGAGCCCGAGCGCCCGGGTGAAGAAGACGGCGCTGCCGGCGTGGAACAGGCCGCTGCCGACGGCGTAGACCATGGCCTGCACGGCCAGGGCGCGGGTCAGCCCGGCCGGCGGTACGACGTCTCGAACGGCGGTACGGATGGTTTCTCTGGTCCCCATGTTGGGGGAGTGAATCGGGTCCCCATGACCTCGGTCGAATCTTTTAGGCTGGACCGAATCCTGCTCCTGGGGGGCGTGTGTCCGAGTTGCGGTTCAGCCTGGCCGACGTGGCGGGAGTGCGGCTCGCCGTGTCACCGGTCAACGAGACGGTCATGAGCATGTGGGCGCTGGCCAACCCGGTCCGCTACGCGGTGCACCTGCCCTGGATCGACCGGGCCCGGGTGACGTTGCATCGTCCCGAAGTGGCCGACCGGGTCCGGCCTCTGGTGGGGTTGGTCGTGCCGGGTCGCTGGCTGCCCGACTTCCTCACCCCGGCGGCCCGACCTAACGTGGAGATGGCCGAGCAGCTCGACCAGATCGCCGCGACGCCGCCGGCCGTGGTGGTCCAGGACCTGCTGGCGACCACCTGGCAGAAGCCGCTGAGCCCGTTCGGGCGGGCGCTGCTCGCCGACCCCGGCGGGCTGCTGCCGCAGGTCGTCGACGCGGTGCGGGTCTGGTACGACGAGGCGATAGCCCCGGACTGGCCGCGGATGCGGGCGCTGCTCGACGCCGACGTGGCGTATCGGGCCGCCCAGCTCGCCGAGAGCGGCGCCGGCCGGTTCTTCGAGCACCTCCACCCGAGCCTGCGGTGGCACGGCGACCGGGTGATCAGCGACGACACGTTCGAGCGGGACTTCGACCTCCGCGGTCGTGGGCTGGCGCTGAACCCGACGGTGTTCACCGAGCAGCACGTGCTGTGGAACCTGCTTGAGGATTCGCTGCCGGCCGGCGCGTACCCGGTCCGTGCCGTCGGGACGCTCTGGGAGGCGACCGCGTCGCCGCCCGGCGACCCACTGGCACGGGTGATCGGGCCGGGCCGGACCACGCTGCTGTACCTGCTCGAGACGGCGCTGACCACCACCGACCTGGCCCGACTCACCGGGATGTCCGCCGGAAACGTCTCCCAGCACCTGGCCGCGTTGCACGGCGCCGGCCTGGTGTCCCGGTTCCGCGAGGGCCGGCATGTGCGCTATCGCAACACCGATGCCGCGGCGGTCCTCCTGCGGGCCAGCCGGGGCGGGTGAGCCCGGCGACCGATCACCGCAGCAGCAGCTCGGCGACCGGATGGCGGTGCCGCAGGCCGGTCTCCCGGGCGTGCAGGTCGGCCGGGAGGTCGAACGGGTTGCCGAGTCGTCCGACAGCGGCGACCACCAACGGGCGGACGTCGCCGGGCAGGTCGAGTTCGGTGGCGAGGCCGGCCCGGTCGAACCGGGTGAGCTGGTGTACGTGCAGGCCGAGCGCTGTGGCCTGCACCGTCAGGTGGGCGATCGCCTGCCCCAGGTCGTACGCCGCCTGCTCGGTGTTCAGGCCGGTGTGTGCGCCGACCACCAGGGTCGCGGCGTGCCGGATCCAGATCTGGTCGTCGACCGGGAGGTTGATCAGGATCCGTTTCCAGGTCTCGTCGTCGCGGTGGCCGAGGGCGAACCGCCAGGGCTGCCCGTTCTCCGCCGACGGGGCCCAGCGCGCGGCCTCAAGCAGCGAGGCGGACTCCTCCGGGGTCAGCTCGGCGCCCGGGTCGAAGGCTCGTGGACTCCAGCGGTAGGCGAGCAGCGGGGTGAGATCGGCCATACACCGGATCGTCCTGTATGGGTGATTCGCCCCTCAGGATGGGGTGGCCGAATGTGGGCAAGAGCACCCGTAACGGGACGAAGATCAGGGCGTTCCCGCGCCCGGGCTCTCCGACGGGTCCGGGGTCGGCGGCGCAGCGGTGTCGAGCGGCTCCCGGTCGATCACCACCGGGCCGGCCAGCTGCACGGTGGCCGGTGCCGGGCCGGGTGCGGCGGCCAGCCTCAGCGTCCCGGCCCCGGTCTGGACGCCGGTGGGTGTGCCGTCCTGGTCGTAGCAGTAGATGCCCACATCCAGCGGGGCGTTCAGCGACGCCGAGGTGGAATCCACCGAGTAGCAGGTGCCGGTGAGGCCGTCGGGCGTCCTGGCCGGGGCGACGGCCAGAGGCGCGCGTCGGTCGGTGAGCACGTCCAGCCAGTCGGTGAGCAGGTGCTGGACCCGGGGGTCCGAACGGCGTGGAACCGCGTCGTCGCGATCACCCAGGCGTACGCAACTCGCCGACTCGGCCCGACCGGCCGACGGCAGGGCGCACTGGAACAGCCCGTCGGCCGTGCTGGCCATCGAGACGTCGGCGGTGCCACCCAGGGCGCCCCCCGGCACGTCGACCCGCCAGCTGCCGTCGTTCGCGCTGGTGAACACGATGGTGCGATCCGATTGACCCGTCTGGCTGTAGACGTACTGGGCCACCAGGTGACGGTCCTGAGCCGCCGCGGCCAGCGCGGCCAGCTCGTCCCGCGCGGCGTCCACCTCGACCGGCCCCGGGTCGACTGGCGGCGGAGTCGGAGGCTGCTCGCTGGTGCAGGCGACCAGGAGGGCTGGCAGGGCGAGGACGAGCGGCCCGATCACGCGGCCGGCCGAGCGGATGAGGACGGGCACCGGCCCATTCTGGTGGGTGCGGGCGGTTGGCGGGTGCCGGCGCGTACCTGGCTCGTCCCGGCGTGTCGGGCGGGGCGTCCCGGCGTACCCGTCCGACCTGGTGGGACCGCCCCGGCCGGTCCCGGCCGGGCCGGATGGTGGGATCACCTGACCCGGCTCCGTTATCCGCCGGATACCCTCATGAGGTCTGACACGCGCCGCCGGCCCCGGTTCCGGCGGCGTCGGCACGCTCAGGGTCGCTGGGAGGGAGTGCACCGTCGTGGCACTCGTGGTGCAGAAGTACGGCGGGTCCTCCGTCGCCAACGCCGAGCGGATCAAGCGGGTGGCAGAGCGCATCGTCGCCGCCCGCAAGGCCGGCGACGACGTGGTGGTGGTGGTCTCCGCGATGGGTGACACCACCGACGAGCTGCTCGACCTGGCCAACCAGGTCAGCCCGCTGCCGCCGGGCCGCGAACTGGACATGCTGCTCACCGCCGGGGAGCGGATCTCCATGGCCCTGCTGGCCATGGCCATCCACAACCTGGGGTACGAAGCCCGCTCGTTCACCGGTTCGCAGGCCGGCGTGATCACCACCTCGGTGCACGGCCGCGCCCGGATCATCGACGTCACCCCCGGGCGGCTCAAGGGAGCGCTCGACGAGGGTTCGGTGGTCATCGTGGCCGGCTTCCAGGGCGTCTCGCAGGACACCAAGGACGTCACCACGCTGGGTCGCGGTGGTTCGGACACCACCGCCGTGGCGCTCGCCGCCGCCCTGCACGCCGACGTCTGCGAGATCTACACCGACGTGGACGGCATCTTCACCGCCGACCCGCGGATCGTGCCCAACGCCCGCCACATCCAGCACATCACCTACGAGGAGATGTTGGAGCTGGCCGCGTGCGGCGCGAAGGTGCTGCACCTGCGTAGCGTGGAGTACGCCCGGCGGGCGGGGTTGCCGATCCACGTCCGTTCGTCATACTCGACCAACACCGGCACGATGGTCACCGGATCGATGGAGGACCTTTCCGTGGAGCAGGCACTGATCACCGGGGTCGCGCACGACCGCAGCGAGGCCAAGATCACGATCGTCGGGGTGCCCGACGAGCCGGGTGCCGCCGCGCGGATCTTCGACACCGTCGCCGGCGCCGAGATCAACATCGACATGATCGTGCAGAACGTCTCCACCGAGGGCACCGGCCGGACGGACATCTCGTTCACCCTGCCCAAGGCCGACGGCCCCACCGCGATGGCCGCGCTCAGCAAGATCCAGGAGCCGGTCAAGTTCAAGGGCCTGCTCTACGACGACCACGTCGGCAAGGTCTCGCTGATCGGCGCGGGCATGCGCTCGCACCCCGGGGTGGCGGCCGGCTTCTTCGCCGCCCTCGGCGCGGCCGGGGTCAACATCGAGATGATCTCCACCTCCGAGATCCGGGTCTCCGTGGTCTGCCGGGACACCGACCTCGACGCCGCCGTCCGCGCCATCCACGACGCGTTCGAGCTGGGCGGCGACACCGAAGCCGTGGTCTACGCGGGGACGGGTAGGTAGCGCCGATGACGGCGCTGCCCACCCTCGCCGTGGTCGGAGCGACAGGTGCCGTCGGCACGGTGATGTGTGAGCTGCTCACCGGCCGACGCAACGTCTGGGGCGAGATCCGGCTGCTCGCCTCCGAGCGCTCCGTTGGCCGCCGGGTGCGCTGCCGGGGCGAGGAACTCGTCGTCCAGGCGCTGACCCCCGAGGCGTTCGACGGGGTCCAGGTGGCCATGTTCGACGTGCCCGACGAGGTCTCCGCCGAGTGGGCGCCGATCGCCGTCGCCCGCGGCGCGATCGCTGTCGACAACTCCGGCGCGTTCCGGATGGACCGCGACGTCCCGCTGGTCGTTCCGGAGATCAACCCCGAGCAGGTCCGCAACCGGCCCCGGGGCATCATCGCCAACGCCAACTGCACCACCCTCGCGATGATCGTCGCCGTCGCGCCGCTGCACCGCGAGTACGGCCTCCGAGAGCTGGTGCTCGCCTCCTACCAGGCGGTCTCCGGAGCCGGTCAGTCCGGCGTCGACATCCTGCACGACCAACTCACCAAGGTCGCCGGCGACCGGGCGCTCGGCTCGCGCACCGGCGACGTACGCCAGGCGGTCGGCGACGACCTGGGCCCGTTCCCGGCACCCATGGCGCTCAACGTGGTCCCGTGGGCCGGCTCCCCGGCGGACAGCGGCTGGTCTTCGGAAGAGATGAAGATCCGCAACGAGTCGCGGAAGATCCTCGGCCTCCCCGACCTCAAGGTCTCCGCCACCTGCGTCCGGGTGCCGGTGGTCACCGCCCACTCGGTAGCGGTGCACGCGGTCTTCGCCACCGAGGTCGACGCCGAGGGTGCTCGCGAGGCACTGCGCAACGCACCGGGGGTGATCCTGGTCGACGACCCCGCGGCCGGCGAGTTCCCGATGCCGATCGACGCCGTCGGCACCGACCCGTCCTGGGTCGGCCGGATCCGCCGTGCCCTGGACGACCCCCGCGCCCTCGACTTCTTCGTCACCGGCGACAACCTCCGCAAGGGTGCTGCCCTCAACACGGCCCAGATCGCCGAACTCCTGGCCAAAGAACTCCGCACCCCCTAACCCCCGCTGCCTCCCCGCGCCGGTCCAGCGCGGCGTCTCCCTGCGCCGCCCGCCCCTGCGCCGCCCGCCCCTGCGCCGCCCGCCCCTGCGCCGCCCCTGCGCGCGGCGCGGTTGCCCCCTGCCGCGGCCCTGCCCCCTGACCCGCGTCGATCATGGACTTGTGGTGGGGGGCGTTCACCCCTTCCGGGGCTAAAGCGCCCACCCCAAGTCCATGATCGATCTGGCCTTGAGGCTCGGGGCGCCCTCCGCTGCGGCGATCTTGCAGTTTCTGTGGCGGCATAAAGGATTAGAGCGACAAAACGACAACCGGAAGTGCAAGATCGCCGGGGCGTGGGGCGTGGGGCGTGGGGCGTGGGGCGTGGGGCGTGGGGCGTGGGGCGTGGGG
>NZ_JBEYSL010000216.1:0-10786 GCF_040642735.1 Micromonospora sp. NPDC047753
GTAGTCACCTTCTGTGCTCGTCGCCGTGCCCTTGGGGTCGGTCACTGAGGTGAGGTTGCCGACGCTGTCATAGCCGAAGTTCCAGTGCTTCTGGAGGTGGATCCGGGTGCCGAGCGCGGTGTAGAGCGGGCGCAGCACGTCGTTGCCGTGCAGCTGCTCGGCGGCGATGCAGACCCGCACCGGGCCCCACGCGGTCTTCAGGAACTCCTTGTACTCCTCGGGCAGCTCGTCCCGGCCGTCGTTGAGCACGGCCAGGCTCATCACGTGGAAGCGGATGTCGACATCCCGGATCTGCTCGACCTCGAGCAGCCAGCGAGAGGTGATCCAGGCCCACGGGCAGGCCGGGTCGAACCACATGTCGGCGGTGACACGTTCGGTCACTGTGAGATCCCTTCGCGACGGGTGGCGCCGACAGGTCGGCGTCTCAGGAGAATCTTCACCCCGCAGCACATCGACCGGCACCCGAATGAGAGCGTGACCTCGGCCACCGCGGGCTGCCCGTACATGGAAGACTCGAATCGGGCCAGCCGTCACGAGCGGTAGGCGAACGGGCGCCGCCGGGCGTACGGCGACATGTGGGATGGAGACGAACAGTGCCGGGAGTGCGCAACCTGACGCAGGTCGAAGCGACCGAGCGGGCACGCCTGCTCAACGTGACGGGGTATGACATCAGTCTGGACCTGTCCAGCGCCGTGCTGGCGGCCGACGGCCGCACGTTCCGGTCGACGACCGAGGTCCGGTTCCGCTGCTCCGAACCGGGTGCGAACACCTTCATCGAGCTGGCCGCCGAGTCGGTGCGGTCCGCGACGCTGAACGGCACGCCCGTCGACCTCTCCGACTGGTCCGCCGAGAAGGGCCTGGCCCTGTCCGGGTTGGACAGCGACAACGTCCTGGTGGTCGACGCCGACTTCGGTTACTCGAACAGCGGTCAGGGTCTGCACCGGACGGTCGACCCGGTGGACGGCGAGACGTACCTCTACAGCCAGTTCGAGACGGCCGACGCGCAGCGGGTGTACGCCTGCTTCGACCAGCCCGACCTGAAGAGCGTCTACACCTGGCACGTCACAGTGCCGGCGCACTGGCGGGCGATCTCCAACATGCCCGTGCAGCGGGAGGAGCCGGCCGGTGAGGCGCTCAAGACGCTGCACTTCACCGAGTCGCCCCGGATGAGCACCTACATCACCGCGATGTGCGCCGGGCCCTACCACGAGGTGCGCGACACGCACGACGGCATCGACCTGGGGGTCTTCTGCCGGGCGTCGATGGCCCAGTACCTGGACTCCGACGACCTTTTCCTGATCACCAAGCAGGGCTTCGACTTCTTCCACGAGAAGTTCGACGTGCGCTACCCGCTGCCGAAGTACGACCAGCTCTGGGTGCCCGACTTCAACGCCGGCGCGATGGAGAACTTCGGCTGCGTGACGCACGCCGAGTCGCACTACCTGTTCCGCTCGCAGGTCACCGACTTCGAGTACGAGCAGCGGGCCAACACGATCCTGCACGAGCTGGCCCACATGTGGTTCGGTGACCTGGTCACCATGCGCTGGTGGAACGACCTGTGGCTGAACGAGTCGTTCGCCGAGTGGGCCAGCCACTGGTGCAACACGAACGCGACCCGGTTCAGCGAGGCGTGGACGACCTTCCTGTCCATCCGGAAGAACTGGGGCTACCGGCAGGACCAGCTCTCCTCCACCCACCCGGTCTACACCGAGATGCCGGACATGGAGGCCGTCGAGGTCAACTTCGACGGCATCACCTACGCCAAGGGCGCGAGCGTGCTCAAGCAGCTCGTCGCGTACGTGGGTGAGGAGCCGTTCGTGGCCGGGCTGCGGGCCTACTTCGGCAAGCACGCCTGGGGCAACGCCACCTTCGACGACCTGCTCACCGAGCTGGAGACCGCATCCGGGCGGGAGCTGCGCAAGTTCGCCGCGCAGTGGTTGGAGACCGCGCAGGTCAACACGCTGCGTCCGGAGGTGACCATCGGGGCCGACGGCACGTACGAGCAGGTGCTGGTGCGGCAGGAGGCCCCGGCGGCGTACCCGACGCTGCGGACCCACCGGATCGGTGTGGGCCTGTACGACCTGACCGACGGACGGTTGGTCCGTCGGGAGCGGTACGAGGTGGACGTGAGCGGCGAGCACACGGATCTCGCCGCGCTGCGTGGCGTCCGGGCCGCTGACGTGTTGCTGCTCAACGACGACGATCTCAGCTACACCAAGCTCCGCCTCGACGAGCGCTCGATGGCGACAGTGGTGCAGCACATCGGTGGCTTCGACTCGTCGCTGGCCCGCGCACTCTGCTGGACCGCCGCGTGGGACATGATCCGCGACGCCGAGCTGTCCGCCCGCGACTACGTGGCGCTGACGCTGAGCGGGCTGCCCGCGGAGACCGACATCAACCTGGTCACCGCCACCCTGCGGCAGGCGACCACCGCGCTCACCCTGTACGCCGACCCGGCCTGGGCGCCGACCGGCTGGGCCGACCTGGCCCGTACCGCCCGCGACGCACTCGCTGCCGCCGAGCCCGGCAGCGGGTTCCAGTTGGCCTGGGCCCGTGCGTTCACCTCGGCGGTCCGCTCCGAGGAAGACCTGGCCACGCTGCGCGGTTGGCTGGACGGCACCGGCATGCCGGCCGGGCTGACCGTCGACACCGAGCTGCGCTGGTCGGTCCTCGCCGCGCTGGTGGCCAACGGTGCCGCCGGGACCGCCGAGATCGAGGCGGAGTTGAGCAGCGACCGCACGGCCAGCGGCGAGCGGGAAGCCGCGTACGCGCACGCGTTGATGCCGACGGCCGAGAACAAGGCCGCCGTGTGGGCCCTGCTCACCGGCCCGGACGCGCTGCCCAACTGGCGGCACCGGGCGCTGTTGCAGGGGTTCGCCCACCCGGCGCAGGTGGAGCTGGTTGCCCCGTACCGGGAGCGGTACTTCGCGGCGGTCGGGCAGGTGTGGGCCACCCGGGACAGCGAGCCGGCGCAGGAGTTCGCCCAGTTGGCGTACCCGACCTATCTGGTGGAGGACGACACGGTCGCGGCCACTGACGCGTGGCTGGCTGGTGACGGGCACCCTGCCCCGCTGCGTCGGCTGGTGGCCGAGGGCCGCGACGGTGTGGTGCGGGCGCTGAAGGCCCGCGCGAAGGACGCCCAGGGCTCCTGAGCAGCGTTGTCCGGCCCGGGGCCGGCGTGGGTCTGAGCCCGCGCCGGCCCCGGACGCTGTTGTGGCGGAAGTACGGGCGGCGCTTCGAGCGCCTCGATCCCTCCGCCTGGCCCCGTGAGACAACCCCGGACACACCGAAGCCCGGCCGGCGTTCAGCGGGCCGGGCTTCGTCGTGCGTGTGGGTCAGCCCTTGCCGGCGTGGCTGGCGAGCTGGTCGAGGCCGTTGATGATGCCGCCGGCCAGGTCACCGCCGCTGAACGCGCCGACCATGGAGAGCGCGGCCAGCTTGGCGTACGTGTCGGGGATGCGCTTGCGGGCGTACCGCCCGGTGATGATCTCCAGCTGGCGCTGGTTGGGCGACACGGCGATCAGCACCGACTTGTCGGGCTCGGCGAGCTGACGGTGCAGCCGCTGGGCGTGCTCACGGATCGGCTCGTCGAGACCACCGACGAAGACCGAGAAGACCAGACCGGTGCCCTTGTCGGCCAGGCGCAACGCCTCGTCGATGCGCAGCAGCTGGCGGGTCGAGAACGGCCCGTCGAGCACCTCGGGCGGATTTTCCGACCCGGCCTGCTTTTCACCAACGGTCACTTGCGCCTCCGGTTCCACCGGCCGGCGCCTCGACGCTGGCCTGCTCAAGCTTGTGGCTGGTCAGCGCGGGCGCCTGCGCCCCCGCCGTCAGCGCGGTGCCGGCCGAGTCGGCCAGCTGCTCCGGACGGCCCAGGAACCAGACCGGAGTGAAGTCGAAGGGCCGGCCCGGGCGGTAGCGCTTGGCACCACCGCCACCGCCGGTGGCACCACCGTGGCTACCGGCGTACGACAGGCCGGCGATGACCAGCACCGCGGCCAACGGGATGCCGACGAAGACCAGCAACGTCTCGGTAACAGACAATCCCAACGCCCCCAGGCGGAAGAAGGACGACAGTGAAAAACCGGGTCGGATGGACGATCAATCTGCCGACCGCCCGACTCCGTCACCATTCACGTTAGCGGAGTCGACGGCCCGCCAGATTGCGGGGTGCCGATCCCATCCGTCACTGCAGTTCTCCAGTTGCGCAGCGGTAGCTATGAGCCGCGCGTCGTCGCCGTACCGGCCGGTGAGCAGCACCCCGACGGGCAGTCCGTCGGTCGTGGTGCCCAGTGGCAGGGAGACGGAGGGATCGCCGGTGACGTTGAAGATGGCGCAGTAGGGCGAGAACCGGCGTTGCCGGTCGAAGTCCGCGGCCGGGTCCGCGTCGGCGGTGAACCAGCCGACGGGTGCCTGCGGGGTGGCCAGGGTGGGACACAGGAGCAGGTCACACCCGGCGGTGCGGCGGGCACCGAGGCGCACCTGCGCCTGCAACTCCCCGAGGGTGGCGGTCAGGGTGCCGGCGGAGAGTTCAGCTCCCCGGGCCCGGAGCAGCCGGGTCAAGGGCAGCAGCTCCGCCTCCCGCTGCGGTGGCACCGGGGCGAGCGCCAGCACGTACCAGAGAGTCTCGAACAGCGGCCACACCGCCGGCCCGAGCGGCGGCGGCACCTCGACCACCTCGTGGCCGGCCGCCGTGAGCAGCGCGGCGGCCCGGTCCACGGCGGCCACGCAGTCGGGATGCACCGGTTCTTCGGCGAGCATCGGCGTGGTGAACCGGCCGATCCGCAGCGGGCCGGGCTCGGCCCGGCGCGCGACGGCCAGGTAGCCGCCGGGCGGCGCGGGCGGCGGCAGGTAGGGCTCGCCGGGGACGGGAACGGCCATGACGTCGAGCAGTGCGGCGACGTCGGTGACCGTCCGTCCGAGCGGGCCGGCGGTGGGCAGGCCGAACGCGCCGGAGCCGATCGGCCCGCCGGAGACGAGGCCCCGACTGGGCTTGTAGCCGACCAGGCCGCAGAGCGACGCCGGGATGCGCAGCGACCCGCCGCCGTCGGATCCCTGGGCGACCGGGACGAGCCCGGCCGCGACCGCCGCCGCCGAGCCGCCGCTGGAACCGCCCGCCGTGTACGCCAACTGCCACGGGTTGCGGGCCGGCGGCGCGACCCGGCCCTCGGAGTAGAGCGAACAGCCCAGCTCGGAGGTGGTCGTCTTGCCCAGGCTGACCAGACCGGCGGCCTTGATGAAGCGGACCACGTCGGCGTCGACCGGCGGGACGAAGTCGACGAAGGCGGCCGAACCGAAGGTGGTGCGAACCCCGGCGGTGAGCGTCAGGTCCTTGATCGCGGTCGGCACGCCGTGCAGTGGGCCGCGCTCCTCGTGAGGCGCCGCGTCGGCGGCGCGCGCGGCCTGCCGGGCGAGGTCCGGTGTGACGGTGACGAACGCGCCCACGGTGTCGCCGAGCGCCGCGACCCGGCGCAGGGAATGCTCGACCAGGTCGACGCTGGACAGCTCGCCGCGGGTGATCGCGGCGGCCTGTTCCAACGCGGTCAGGTCGTGCGGCTCGGCCATTACGCCATCCTGCCGGCAGTCGGCCCTTCGCGCAGCCGACACGCGCCGGAGACCGGAAACGGACCAACCGGATGCCCACCGCACGCTTGACGTGTCGAGCCGCGCTCAGCCGTGTAGGAAGCGCAGGGCGTTGGTGGACAGGAGCTTGTCGCGTTGGTCATCGCTGAGGAAGTCGGCCGCGTGAACCACCGCGCCCGCCGGCCGTTCACCCAGCGGGTACGGGTAGTCGCTGCCGACCAGCACCCGATCCTCCCCCAGGGTGTCGACCAGCAGCCGCAGGGCGGGCGGCGCGAAGACCACCGAGTCGACACTGAACCGGTCGAGGTAGCTGCTGGGCGGACCGGCGGACGCGCCCCGGACCAGGTCGCCACGGCGGTGCCAGGCGTTGTCGGCGCGGCCGAGCCAGAACGGGAAACTGCCGCCGCCGTGCGCGAAACAGATCCGCAGCGTCTCGGGCACCCGGTCGAAGACACCGCCGAGGATCATCGCCAGCACCGACAGGTGCGTCTCGGCGGGCATCCCGGTGAGCCAGCGGGCCATCCAACGGTCCAGTCGTGGCCCGCCCGGCATGTCCCACGGGTGGACGAAGACGGGTGCGCCCACCTCGGCGCAGTGCTGGAGGAAGGTGACCACACCGGCGTCGTCCAGGTCCCGGTCGCCGACGTGGTTGCCGATCTCCACGCCGACGTGCCCGGCGGCGAGGCTGCGGTCCAGCTCTGCGCAGGCGGCGTCCGGGTCCTGGAGCGGCACCTGGCAGAACGGCACCAGTCGGTCACCCCCGGCCGCGGTGACCTCCAGGGTCAGGTCGTTGAAGATCCGGGCGACCTTCACCGCCTGGTCGGCCGGACGGTCGTAGCTGAAGAAGACGGGGGTGGGCGAGACCACCTGCACGGCCACGCCGTCGGCGTCCATGTCGACCAGTCGGCGCGACGCGTCCCAGCACTCCGCGCCGACCGGGCGGAACTCCGTCTCCCCCACCATGATCATGGCGGCGCGCTCGGAGTCGACCCGCAACCACGGCCAGTCGGACCCGCCACACGCCGCGCCGAGGTCCGGCCAACCCTTCGGTACGACGTGCGTGTGCACGTCGACCACGCCTGCGGGCATCAGCCCTTGCCCGGGTGCACTGTGCCGCAGTTGGCACAGGTGCGCGCCGACTCGTCGGCGTAAAACGCCTGGAACACCGGCGGCAGATCGGCGGCGATGTCGCGGACCTGCAACTCGACCTCGTGCACCTTGTCGCCGCACTCCGGGCAGTACCACTGGAACGTCTCCAGGGTGCCCTCCTCACGGACCCGCTCGACGACCATGCCGATCGAGCCGGCCTCCGGCCGCTGCGGCGAGTGCGGGGTGTTTCGCGGCAACATCCACATCTGCCCCTCGCGCACGTGCACGGTGCGCGGCCCTTCCGGGGTGACCAGGTTGATGTGCATGTTGCCCTTGACCTGGTAGAAGAACTCCTCGTACGGGTCCACGTGGAAATCGGTGCGCTGGTTGGGCCCGCCCACCACCATCACGATGAAGTCGTCCCCGCCGGGGAACATCTCCTTGTTGCCCACCGGGGGCTTCAACAGGTGCTGGTTGTCGGCGATCCAGCCCGGAAAGCTGAACGGCTCGGCGATCTCACTCACGACTGACCTCCCGAGGGAAGAAGGGCCACGGCCTGGATTTCGATCAGCAGGTGCGGGTGCGGCAACTGGTGTACCGCCACCGTCGTACGGGTCGGTCCGGAGGCGTCGAAGAACTCGGCCCACACCTCGTTGTAACCACCGAAGTCGTTCATGTTGACCAGGTACGCCGTCACCTGCACCAGGTCGGTGAGGTCCGCTCCGACCGAACGCAGCAGATCCCGCACGTTCTCGATGACGGCCCGCGTCTGCACCCGGATGTCGAGGTTGGTGGTGCCGAACCCGTCCACCTCGACACCGGCGAAGGTGTTGTCCGCGCGCCGCGACGACGTACCGGAGACGAAGACGAAGCCACCGGCGACCTTGACGTGCGGAAAAGCCCCCCGCGGGACGGCCTTCCCGGCCACCACCCGGGCGGTCACGACGACGCCCGCAGCGAGGCCGTGCCGAGCTTCTCGACGACGGCGCGGACGTGGGCGCCGGGACGCAACGGAACAGCGGCGGTGGCGGCACCGGCCAGGAACACCCAGCCGGACTCCAGCCGCACCCCGTGCCGGCCCGCCAACCGGATGCCCTCGTCGAGCGCCCGGCGCGGATCACCGAGGATCGCCGCCGTCGAACCGACCTGCGCCACCCGCCCGTCGACCTCCAGCAGCACGCCCAGGTTGTCCAGCCCCGCCGGCACCGGCGACCACGGCCCGATCACGAAGGCGGCGGCCGAGGTGTTGTCAGCGACCACGTCGGGCAACGAGAAACGGAAGTCCGCGTACCGGGAGTCGATCAATTCGATGGCCGGGGCGACCGCGCGGACCGCCGTGGCGAAGTCGCCGACCGGATCGCCCGGCTCGGGCAGCCGGTCCAGCAGGAACGCCACCTCCGGCTCGACCCGGGGATGGATGTACGCGGCCGGGTCCACGGCGCCGCCGTCGGGCACCCGCATCGCGTTGGTGAGCCGCCCCCAGATCACCTCGTCCACGCCGACCTGGGCCATCTTCGCCCTGCTGGTCAGCCCCATCTTCAACCCGACCAACCGCTCACCGGCGTTCAGCCGACGTTGCAGCAGCGCGGCCTGCACGGCGTACGCGGTGTCCACGTCGAGGCCGGTCTCGGCGGCGAGTTGCGGGATGGCGGTGGCCGAGTCGGCCGCCGTGCCCAGCTTCTCGGCGATCCCGACGATGTCCACGCCGATCATGCTGTGCCACCTTCCGTTCGCGACTGCGGGGCTCGCGGACCCGGCTCACTCCCCGCGCTCACGGCCTGCTCCTTGTCGGCCAGGTCGAGGGCCACGTCCACGATCATGTCCTCCTGGCCGCCGACCATCCGGCGGCGGCCCAGCTCGACCAGGATCGACCGGACGTCCACGCCGTACTTCGTGGAGGCCCGCTCGGCGTGCCGCAGGAAGCTGGAGTAGACACCCGCGTACCCCAGGGAGAGCGTCTCCCGGTCCACCTGGACCGGTCGGTCCTGCAACGGGCGGACGATGTCGTCGGCCGCGTCCATCAGCGCGAACACGTCACAGCCGTGCTTCCAGCCGTGCAGCTCGGCGACCGCGACGAAGACCTCCAGCGGCGCGTTGCCGGCGCCCGCGCCCATGCCGGCGAGGGAGGCGTCCACCCGGACCGTCCGACCGTGCACCGCGTCGGGACCGACCGGCGCGGAGCCGGTGATCCGACCGTGCTCGACGGCGAGCACGCTGTTGGCGACCCCGAGTGACAGGTTGTGGTGCGCGTGGATGCCGATCTGCGTCTCCGGGGCGAGGACCTGCCGGTACGCGTCGACCCGCTGCGCCACGTCGGACATCAGCAGCCGACCGCCGGAGTCGGTGACGTAGACGCAGTGCGCCCCGTACGACTCCATCAGCTTGGCCTGCCCGGCCAACCCGGCCGGATCGTTCATGTGCGACATCATCAGGAACCCGGCGACGTCCATGCCGTTCTCCCGGGCCCACGAGATGTGCTGGGCGGAGATGTCCGCCTCCGTGCAGTGGGTGGCGATGCGCACGCTGGTCACCCCGAGCGCCTTCGCCGCCTTCAGGTCGGCGATGGTGCCGATCCCGGGCAGCAGCAGCGTGGTCAGCTTCGCCGTGGTCAGCACCTCGGCGGCGGCGGAGATCCACTCGGCATCGCTGGCCGCGCCGTGGCCGTAGTTGACGCTGGAACCGGCGAGCCCGTCGCCGTGCGCCACCTCGATGGCGGCCACCCCGGCGGCGTCCAACGCGGCGGCGATGGTGCGTACCTGGTCGACTGTGTACTGGTGGGCGATGGCGTGCATGCCGTCGCGCAGCGTCACGTCCTGGATGTAAAGGTCGGTCATGGCGCGGCCACCTCCGAGGAACGCAGGGCGACCAGCCGCTCCGCGGTGCGCAGCGCGGCGGAGGTCATGATGTCCAGGTTCCCGGCGTACGCGGGCAGGTAGTGCCCGGCGCCGGAGACCTCCAGGAAGACCGACACCTGAAGAGCGGTGAGCCGCCGCCCGAGCGTCGGCAGGTACGCCTCGACCCGGTCGAACTGCACGTCCTGCTTGAGCCGGTAACCGGGGACGTACTCCTGCACGGTCGCCACCATGTCCGCCACCGAGGCGGCGATCGCGTCGGTGTCCGCGTCGGCGTCCGGGCAGAGGCAGTAGACGGTGTCCCGCATCAGCAGCGGCGGGTCCGCCGGGTTCAGCACGATGATCGCCTTGCCCCGCTCGGCACCGCCCACCACCTCGATGGCGCGGGCCGTGGTCTCGGTGAACTCGTCGATGTTGGCCCGGGTTCCCGGCCCGGCGGACTTCGACGCGATCGAGGCGACGATCTCCCCGTACGCCACCGGGGTGACCCGGCGTACCGCGGCGACGATCGGCACTGTCGCCTGTCCGCCACAGGTCACCATGTTGACGTTGGGCTGGTGCAGGTGCTCGTCGAGGTTGACCGGCGGCACCACGTACGGGCCGATCGCGGCCGGGGTCAGGTCGACCACAGTGCGGCCGAGGGCGCGCAGCACCTCGTCGTGGCGTCGGTGCGCGCCGGCCGAGGTGGCGTCGAACACCAACTCGACGTCGGCGAACTCGGGCAGCGCGACGAGCCCGTCCACGCCGTCGGCGGTGGTGGCGACGCCGAGCCGGCGAGCACGCGCCAGGCCGTCGGAGGCCGGGTCGATACCGGCCATCGCCACCATGCGCAGGCTGTCGCTCAGCCGCAACACCTTGATCATCAGGTCGGTGCCGATGTTCCCGGAACCAAGCACCGCTATACCGGTGGTCACGCGGAAGTCTCCTTGCTGAAGCAGGTGCGCACCGAACCCAGCCCGGAGATCCGGGCCTCGTACGCGGCGCCGGGGGTGACCGGCACCATCGGGCCGAGCGCCCCGGAGAGCACCACGTCCCCGGCACGCAGCGGGTCACCGGCGCGGGCGAGGGTGCCAGCCAGCCACAGCAGGGCGTGCAGTGGGTTGCCCAGGCAGGCGGCGCCCGCACCCACCGACACCGGCTCGCCGGCGTGCTCCAGCACCATCCCGCACAGTCGCAGGTCCACGTCGGCGAGCCGGCGCGGCGTGGTGCCGAGCACGAAGAGCCCGCTGGAGGCGTTGTCGGCGACGGTGTCCACGATGGAG
>NZ_JBEYSL010000217.1:0-10780 GCF_040642735.1 Micromonospora sp. NPDC047753
GGCGGCGACGGTGAGGTCGTCCAGGCGGGTGCCGCTGCGGCGGTGGCGCGGTCGGGGTCCGGTGCGGCGCGGGCGGCCTCGTAGCCCCCAGACGGGTACGCGAGCCCACCCACACCTGATCCGCTACGGTCACCGGCATGACCTGGGATGATCTCGACGCCCACCTGGACGGGGTGCCCGGCACCGTCTCCGCGTACGTGGGGCGCCTCGACGCGCCGCCGACCTGGACCCGCCACGCGGACGCCGGCCACTACGCCGCGAGCACCATGAAGGTGGCGGTGCTCGCCGCGCTGCACCGCGCCGCCGAGGCCGGAACCCTGGACCTGGACGCCCCGGTCCCGGTCGTCAACGACTTCGCCTCCGCCCAGCCCGGCGCACCCCGCTTCGCCAACGCGCAGCCCTACGACAACGACGACGCGGTCTGGGACCGTGTCGGCGGCACCGCGACGCTGCGCTGGCTGGCCGACCGCATGATCGTGCGATCCAGCAACCTCGCCACCAACCTCGTCCTCGGCCACGTCGGGCTACCCGCGGTGGCCGAGGTCTGGGCGCTCGCCGGTGCCCGCAACAGCGTCACCGGCCGCGGCATCGAGGACTTCGCCGCCCGCGAGGCCGGCATCACCAACACGGTCACCGCCGCCGACCTGGCCGCCCTGCTCGGCGCACTGGCCACCGGGGCCGACACCCCCGGCCCACTCGCCTCACCGGCGGCCTGCGCCACCATGCTGGACGTCCTGCTCGCCCAGGAACACCGCGAGGACCTCGCCGCCGGCCTGCCCACTAACACCCGCATCGCGCACAAGAACGGTTGGGTACGCGGCGTCCGCCACGCCGCCGGCGTGGTGCTGCCCGACGACGCCCCGCCCTACCTCATCGCCGTCTGCACCACCACCGACCTGGCCGACGGCGACGACCAGGTGGAGGACGACGCCTGCCTGCTGCTCGCGCACATCTCGGCGCAGGTCTGGGCCGCCCGCCACCACCTCTGACCCCACAGCCTCGGCGGTGATGCCAGCACCGCCGACTGCGGCTACGCTGCTCGCACCCCCACCCCGGAGCCGCCGATGCCCCGCAGTCGCACCGTGCTGATCGCCTTCCTCGTCGTGACGGCCGCGAACCTGCTGGCCAACGCCACCGGCGGCGGCCTGGCCTTCCTGCTCACCAAGCCGCTGCTGATGCCGCTGCTGGCCGCGTACCTCTGGCGGGTCAGCGCCGAACGCGCGGCCCGACCGGACCGGCTGCTGCTCGCCGCGCTGGCCTTCGCCACCGGCGGCGACATCGCCCTGATGATCGACGGAACCGGCTGGTTCCTCGCCGGCATGGCCTGCTTCCTCGGCACGCACCTCTGCTACCTCGCGGCCTTCACCCGACGCGGCGCCGCGACCGCGCTGCGCCGTACGCCGCTGGCCGCCGTCCCCCTGGGGTACGCGGCGCTGACCGTCATCGCGCTGACCTGGATGTGGGCCGGGCTCTCCGATGCCGGGCTGGCCGTACCGGTGGCCGGCTACGCGATCGCGCTGGCCGCCATGGCCAGCACCGCCGCCACCCAGGGCTGGCGGGTCGGTGTCGGCGCCGCGCTCTTCCTCGGCTCCGACCTGCTGATCGCCGCCGGGGTGGCCGAGGTGGCCCAACCACCCGGCGCGCCGGTGCTGGTCATGGCGACCTACGCCGCCGGCCAGGCACTGATCGTCACCGGCTGCGCCGCCCGCACCGGCACACCCACCGACGCACCGGTCACTCCAGCAACTGCGCCCGCAACGCCCTGAGGTCGGAGTCGGTGAGCCCCAGCCCGTCGCGCAGGTACGCGTCGAACGAGCCGTGCACCCGACGCACCTCGGCGTAACCGGCGTCGAGATACTCGGCGCGGACCTCCAGCACCGGCACCACCGCGTCGACGTCCAGCTCGGGATTTCGCCGACGCATCGCCTCGACGATCACCGCCCGCAGGCTGTCGGTCAGCTCGTTGTTGCGCAGGTAGTCGGCGCGAACGGCCGACTCGTCCACCCCGAGCGCCGTCAACAGGATGACGGTCAGCCAACCGGTGCGGTCCTTGCCGGCGGAGCAGTGGTAGAGCAGCGGCAGATTTTCCGGGCGGGACGCCAGCCGCACCGCCTCGGCGAAACCGACCCGCGCCGACTCACCGGTGACGAACCAGCGGTAGATCGCCGACATCGCCCCCGCCGTGCCCTGCCGGGCCAGCTCGGCGTACGCGTTCAGGTCGTGTCCGAGCAGCACCGCCGAGACGTACGTGAAGACGGGGTGCTCCGCGTCGTGCACCGGCAGGCGCACCACCCGTGGCTCACCGGCGAACCGGTCCTCCGGCGCGACCGCGATCTCCGAGGCGTCGCGCAGATCCACCACGCACGCGGGCCCCAGCTTCGCCAGCACCGGCAGGTCCTCGTCGGTCAGCCGACCCAGCGCCGGAGTGCGGATCAACTGGCCGACCCGGACCCTCCGCCCGTCCGCGCCGACGAGCCCGCCCAGGTCACGCGCGTTCGGCGCACCCACCAGCTCCCAGCCCTGCTCGGTCATGCGGTCTCCCCTCCGAAGGTGAACCTCCGTATAGGGTGCCTGACATGACGATCTCGGCGGTACGCACCCACCGGGTTTCCGCCCCCTTACACACTCCGTTCGTCACCGCGCTACGTCGCACCACCACAGTGGACACCCTGGTCGTCGAACTCGTCGACAGCGACGGCCGGTCCGGCTTCGGTGAGGCGCCGCAGGTCTGGCAGGTCACCGGCGCGTCGGTCGCCGGCGCGCAGGCGTGCGTCCGCGAGCTGCTCGGCCCACGGCTGATCGGCCGTGACCCGGACGACCTGGTGACCCGGTGCGCCGAGGTGCAGCGCGCCGTGGTCGGCAACGAGGCCGCGAAGGCGGCGGTGGACGTCGCCCTGCACGACCTCGCCGCGCGGCGACTGGGCGTACCCCTGGTGCGGTTGCTCGGGGGCACCACGCTGCGGGTCCCGACGGACGTCACGCTGGCGGCAGGCGACGCGGTGGACCTGGCGACCGCGGCACGGCAGCGCCAGGCCGACGGCTTCGGCGTGCTCAAGTTGAAGGTCGGCACCGACGCGGCCGGTGACCTGGACCGGGTACGCGCGGTCCGGGCGGCCGTCGGCCCCGGCACCCGGATCCGGCTCGACGCCAACCAGGGCTGGACGCCCCGGGAGGCGGTCCGGGTGATCCGCGGCATCGAGGACGCCGGGCTCGACGTGGAGTTGGTCGAGCAGCCGGTGGCCCGCTGGGACCTGGACGGGCTGGCCTGGGTCAGCGACCGGGTGTCCGTGCCGATCCTGGCCGACGAGGCGGTCTTCGGGGTGCGTGACCTGGTGGAGGTGATCCGTCGCCGGGCCGCCGACCTGGTCAACGTCAAACTGGCCAAGTGCGGTGGACTGCACCCGGCCCGCACCCTCCTCGACCTGGCCTCCGCGCACGGCCTCGGCACTGTGGTCGGCTCGATGATGGAGAGCCAGGTCGGCATCGGGGCGGCCGCGAGCCTGGTCGCCGCGTACGGCACCACAGCGGTCCCCGACCTGGACGCCGCCTGGTGGCTGGCCTGGTCACCGGTGCAGGGCGGCATTCGCTACGACGGGGCGACGGTGGTGCTGCCGGATGCCCCTGGCCTGGGCATCTCCGGCCTCGCTGAAGCAAAAGTGCAGGCCCATGGTTGATGGCTGTCGGTTTCTTTCATAGGGTTCCCCTGGACAGCCGACACGATCTGGGGGTTGACGTGGAGCTGCAACCGGGCCGCGAGGCCGTCGTCCGGGTCGCCGTGGCGACGCTGTGGACCTCCCCCGAGGCCGTCCGCCCGGTCGACCGTCCGGCGCTGACCGCCGGCGCCGACATCCCGACCTGGGTCTCCGGGATGGACACCGACCAGCAGGTCGGCGACTGCGTGCTGAGCCAACTCCTGCTCGGCGAACGGGTCCTCGTCAGTGAGGTACGCCCGGACGGCTGGGCCCGGGTCGTCGCCGTCGAACAACCAGCCGCCAAGCTGGATCCCCGCGGCTACCCGGGTTGGCTTCCCGCCGAGCAGTTGGCCGTTCTCGACCCGACCCACACCGGCGTCGACCACCCGCTGGTGGTGGACGCCACGGTCACCGGGCTGCACGCCGCCCCGAACGGGCCGGTGGTGCTGCCCGGCGTCGTCGTCGGCACCCGGCTCGTCCCGGCCGGCCCCGCGCTCGACGACTGGCGGCCGGTGCACGTCCCCGGTCGGGCCACTCCGCTCTGGCTGCCCGACCGCCACCTGGTGTCGTCGGCGGTCGCGTCGCCGGCCGCCGCGCAGGCGCTCGCGGTGGCACAGCGCCTGCTGGACGTGGTCTACATCTGGGGCGGTCTCTCCGCGCACGGCATCGACTGCTCAGGGCTGGTGCATCTGGCCTGGCGGCGGTTCGGGGTGCTGCTGCCCCGCGACGCCGACGATCAGGCCGTGGCCACCACCCCACTGTCGTTGGGCGCGGAACGCCCCGGTGATCTCTACTTCTTCGCCCGACCGGGCCGCAAGATCCACCACATCGGCATCGTCACCGCCGCTCCGAGCGACGGCGGCCAGCGCCGGATGCTGCACGCCTGCTACCGGCGGCGGCGGGTCATCGAAGAGGAACTGCCGGCAGACCGGACCGCCACACTGGTGGGCGCGCACCGGGTCTAGGGCGGGTCTCTGTCGACCCGAGCCGGAGTCCAGGCGTCTGGGCCCGGCGCAGGCCGGCCAGCACTTCCGACACCGGCCGGGCGCCTGTCCGCACCCGGCCGGTGACCGGTCAGTGTCGGGCGTCGGCCAACTCGCGACGCCGGTCCCGGGAGGACTTCACCAGGCTGGCGGCGGTGGCGATGCCCAGGGTGCCGATGATGACCAGCAGCGACAACCAGATCGGGATGTGCGGCGCCCAGCCGACGTGCTCGCCACCGTTGATGAACGGCAGGTTGTTGTCGGCCAGTGCCTCCAGCACCAGCTTGACCCCGATGAACCCGAGCACGACGGCCAGGCCGTAGCTCAGGTAGATCAGCCGGTCCAGCAGGCCACCGAGCAGGAAGTAGAGCTGCCGGAGGCCCATCAGCGCGAAGACGTTCGCGGTGAAGACCAGGTACGGCTCCTGGGTGATGCCGAAGATCGCTGGGATCGAGTCCAACGCGAAGATCAGGTCGGTGGTGCCGATCGCGATCATCACGATCAGCATCGGGGTGAACAGCCGCTTGCCGGCCACCTGGGTGGTCAGCTTCGCGCCGTCGTAGTCCTTCGAGATCGGCAACGCCTTGCGGCTCCACCGGATCAGCACGTTCTCGGAGAACTCGTCCTCGTCCGGCTCACCCTGCCGGGCCAGGTTCACCGCGGTGTAGATCAGGAACGCGCCGAAGATGTAGAAGACCCAGGAGAACTGCGTGATCAGCGCCGCACCCGCGGCGATGAACCCGCCGCGCATCACCAGCGCCAGCACGATGCCGACGAGCAGCACCTTCTGCTGGTACTGCCGAGGCACCCCGAAGCGCGCCATGATGATCACGAAGACGAAGAGATTGTCCACCGAGAGGCTGTACTCGGTGAGCCAGCCGGTGTAGAACTGGCCGGCCGCGCTGGCCCCTGAGGTCAGCCAGACACCCGCACCGAAGAGCAGGGCGAGGCCGACGTAGAAGGCGACCCAGAGGCTCGACTCCCGCACACTCGGCTCGTGCGGGCGCCGACCGATGATCAACAGGTCGACGAGCAGGACCGCAGTCAGTGCGACAAGCGTCCCCGCCCACACCAATCCGGACACGTCCAACGTTCATTCCTCCGGCAGACACGCGGCGTCGGGCACACCGTACGCCCCTGCGGGAGCCGGCGTGCCGCTGTCGCTCACTCTGGTGACTGTCGGAGGTCTCTTCCGCCGCCGCCCCTGGGGCCGGCGACCTACGGGGCCGGGTCGGGCACCGTGGTTCCGGCGATCGACCGTGCTGACGACTCCGTTGCGGGGGAATACTCCCCTCCTCAATGACCATTGTTGCCCACCACGCCCCGTGATCACACCCCGGGCACCCGGTGGCGCCGGACACCACTCGATGCGTCCCACCGCACACCCGCTAGGGCTTCCTAGGAGGCTAGTGCACGTCGGGTGCGGCGATCGGGTCGGCGAGCGACCAGCCGGCAGCGAGCAGGTCGTCGCAGGCCCGCACCGCCGCGGCCAACCGATCGGCGTGCGGCCCGGTCAACTCCACCACCGGCACCCCGCACCCGGCCAGCTCGGCCCGAAAACGCTCGGTCATCCAGGCCCGCAGGTGCTCACCGTCGCGCAGCCCGTCATCGGTGAACGGCACCCCCCGGTGATCCGTCAGCAGATACAGCGCCGGCCGGCGGGCCGCCGCCCGCACCTCCTCGGACGCGCTGCCCAGGTAGCGCTCCTCCCACACCGCCGTCGCGCGCGCGTCGGTGTCGCAGACCAGCAGCGGCCCGCTCGTCCGGGCCGCCGCGTCCTCGGCGGCCTGCTGCTCGCGCACCACCGCGCGGAAGTCGTCCCGATCCCAGGCAACGTCGAAGACGGTCGCCTCCGGCGCCCGTTCCCGCAACCCGGCCAGCTTGCGAGCGGTCAACTCCCGGCCGTACTCCGGCACCCAGGACGTGCCGTAGTGCCCGGCGAGCGCCGCCGCCATCGTCGTGGTCCCGGTCGACTCGGCCCCGACCACCACCACCCGGCGGGCGAACCACGCCCGCACCGGCGGGCTCAGCCACCGCCAGTGACCCGCCGGGTCCGCGCGCACTGCCGTCCCGGACACCGGCACGGTCCGCCGGTCCGGATCAACCGACACGGGTACGGCATGGAAGCGGCGCGCCAGCTCGACGCCGTACGCCTCGGAGGAGAAGACCGCGTCCACCGACACCGACCCGACCGCCTCGCGGAACACCGCGCAGTGCGCGTCCCAGACCGCCGGATCGGCGTAGTCCACCGGGTGGTCGTCGTACCGGCCGACGACACGGACCCACGGCGTGTCCGCGTGCACCTCGCGCAGCCAGTCGAGGCGCAGCGGAAGCGGAATGGACTCCCGACGCGAGGGCGCCACGACGACGGTCACCTCGGCGCAGCGGGCGGCGGCGGCCCGGATCAGCGCGTGGTGCCCGGCGTGCGGCGGATAGAACTTGCCCACCACCATCCCGTGCCCGAACTCGGCGGCGGACCGACGCGCCGGCCCGCGTGGTGCCGGCGGCCGGCCGGATGTCGCGGGGCTCACGCGGTGACCGGGGCCGGGCCCGGCGGGACCGCGCTCGGCCGGTCGGCCCGACGCAGATCGGCGCGCCAGGCCCGCAACCCGAGCACGCACAGGGCGAGGAAGACCAGGTAGAGCACGGCCGTCAGGTGCAGCCCCTTGTACGCGTACAGCGGGATGTAGATCAGGTCGGCGGCGATCCAGAGCCACCAACTCTCCACCCGCTTTCGGGTCTGCCCGTACGTGGCCAGCAGGGACAGCGCCGTGGTCAACGCGTCCGGCAGCGGCACAGTCGAGTCGGTGGCCCGGTCCAGCAGGACCCAGAGCGCGCCGGTGAGCAGCAGCCCGGCGGCGGCCAGCCCCAGCCACTCCCGCCGCCCCGTCCGGCTGACCGTGAGCCGGGTGCGCCGCTCGCCCCCGAACAGCCAGTGCCACCAGCCGTAGCAGCCGAGCGCGACGTAGACGACCTGGAGCCCCGCGTCGGCGTACAGCCCGGCGGTCCAGAACAGCAGCATGAGCAGCAGCACGTTGGCGATGCCGATCGGCCAGTTGGCGATCTTCTGCCGGGCCACCAACCACACGTTGAGCACACCGGTCCCGAACCCCAGCAGCTCCGCCCAGGTGGTGCCCGTCCCGGCCACCCGAAACGCGGTGCCGGTGAGCCAATCGATGATCACGAGGCCACCCTAGGGTCCGTGTCAACGCCCTCTGTCGGGCCGAGGCGGAGTCCAGGCAGTGGTCCGGCACGGACCCGCGACACCGACCGCCCCGACCGCCGTGGGAGGCTGTCCGACATGGTGCTTGAGGTCGCGTTGATCGACGTACTACCCGGACACGAGGACGCGTTCGCCGCCGCGTACGCCGAGGGTCACCCGGTGCTCGCCGGAGCGACCGGCTGCCGGTCCGTGCGGATGACCCGAGGAATCGAGTCACCGACCCGGTTCGTGCTGCTCGTCGAATGGGACTCGGTCGAGGCGCACGAGAACAACTTCCGGGCCACCGAACGGTTCGACGCGTGGCGGGCGCTGATCGGGCCGCACTTCGCGGGACCGCCCATTGTCGAACACTTCCTCGACGTACCGGCCTGAGCCGAGCTGTCGTACCCCGCGGTTATCGTGCCGGGCGCACGCGCCGGCTGCCGGTCCCGACGGGCTCGGGGGCGCCGGGCCCGGTGGCCGCGCGGCGCGTCACCGTCGGCACCGGTCAACACTCACTCGCCGACGCGACGGGCCAGCGCGGTGACCGTCTCCTCCGGTGACAGCGCCGCGGCCAGCAGCGCCGCGGTCATCCGCTCGTAGCGGTCGACGTCGAGCACGGTGGCCAACCGGACGTCGGTGGTCAACGCCTCGAGCATGACCGTGCGCGGGTCCGCCGGGTCGGGAAAGGCGTAGCAGGAATACGGTGTGAGCGGATGCAGCCCGCCACCGGCCGCTCCGCGTGGCAACAACCGCACCGTCACGTGGGACAGGCCGGTCACGGCGACCAGGTGACGCAGCTGTTCACGCCAGACCGCCACCGGCAGGTCACCCGGGTCGCAGACGGCCTCGGCGAGCACCGCCGTGTAGCGCGGTGGGTACGCCCGCCGAAGCACCTCCTGCCGCAGTGCCCGCGCGCGCACCTCGGCCTCCACATCGACGTCCGGCGTGAGCTGGACGCCGGCGCTGACCAGCACCCGGGCGTACGCGGGCGTCTGGAGCAGCCCCGGCACCACCGACGGCTGGTACTCGACGATGTCGGCGGCGCCCGCCTCCAACTCGGCGTAGGTGCGCTGCCGTTCGCTCATCTCGCCCAGCGTCTTCCACCAGCCTCGACTGGTCGCCGCGTCCCGGGCGATGACGATCAGCGCCTCCCGGGCGGGCGTGGGCACCTTGTAGACGTCCAGCAGGTCGAGCACGTCGGCGAGGTCCGGGCGACTCTGCCCCAGCTCGATGCGGGACAGCTTCGACGTCGAGGCCCAGCCCAGCCGGTCGCAGACCTGCTCCAGGGTCAGCGACTCGCGCCGACGAAGTTGGCGCAGCTCTGCGCCGAGACGTGCTCGTCGAATGACAGGACTTGTTGGCAGCGGCATCCCGGCCTCCCCACCGAGGGAGACTACGCAGGACGATCACCCAGTGCAATAGCTCGCTCGCGCACCGCAATCAGGGTATTCGACACCGCTGGCCGGACCGGCTCGCCGGAGCAGATCGTTTCCGCAGGTCAGCGCGGTTGCGGGTCGCGAAGGCTGATCCCGGTGGGCCGACCATCCCCGATCGGCGTGGCCGGACTCAGGGTCGGTAGGTGCCGAAGGACCAGACGTAACCGGCCAGATCGCGGGCCGCGTAGTCACGGGAGCCGTAGTCGGTGTCGAACGGCTCGCGGATGATCTCGGCGCCGGCCGCGCGGGCCCGGGCGCAGTGGGCGTCGACGTCCGGCACGGCCACGTAGACCGACCAGTCGTCGTCGGCCGGCCGGGGCGGGGCGTCGGCCCGACCACCCAGCATGATCATGCCGGTGTCGAGGACCAGCTCGGCGTGCGCGACCGCACCGTCCGGCGCCTCGTGCACGGCGTGCACCCGGAAACCGAAGGCGGCACCGAGCCAGTCGATCGCGGCGCGGGGATCGGGATAACGGAAGATCGGATAGATGGTTCGCATGACCCCATTCTGCGGCCGGTGGCGCGGCTCCGGATTGGACGAATGTGACCTCGGCGGGTCGCCGAACCGGGTCCGGTCGGCCGGCGGCCGTCAGCGGCCGGAGAGCAGCGCGGCCGGCGTGGCCCCCGCGAACTCGTGGAAGTCCCGAATCAGGTGGGACTGGTCGTAGTAGCCGCAGCCGGCCGCCACGGCGGCCCAGTCGACCCCCCGCCCGGCCCCGCCCGCCTGGGTCGACGCGTCATGAGCCTGCTGGAAACGCAGCAGCCGGGCAGCCATCTTGGGCGGCAGGCCGACCTCCTGCCGGAACCGGTTTGCGAGGTGCCGGCGGCTCCAGCCCAACTCGTCGGCGAGCACACCGACGCTCCCCCGCCCATCGCTGGCGGCCAGCCACCGCCACGCCCAGTCGAGCCGCGGGTCCACCGGTGGGGACGCCGCCAGCCGGGCGGCGAGCACCCGGTCGAGGAGGTCGAACCGCTCCGACCAGCCGGTGGCCTCGGCGAGCCGGTCGCGCAGCCGATCCAGCCAACGGCCCGGGAGCTGCCCGACGCCGACGGCCCGATTGGTCAGCTCACCCAGGGGCAGACCGAGAAGCCGGCGGGCGGCCAGGGGGGCGAGCAGCAACTCGACGCCCTCCCCCACGCCCACGGTGCGCGTGGTGCACCAACTGTCGAAGGTGCCGGCCACGAACGAGTCGACAGCGGTGACGCCACGCTGAGCGCTACGCGGGTCGGTCACGTCCAGCGGAGCACCCCAACCCAGTATCAGCACCACGAAGACGCCCGCCGACTGCCGACGGACCAGCGGCACGTCCGCCCGCTCCCGGTAGCCCACGTACCTGTCGACGAACGGACGCAGGCTGGCGTCGGGCAGCCCGAAGACCATCTCGCCGATCGGCGCCACCGCCGTCAACAGTGCCCGCCCTTCGCGTGCCCCGGTCGGCCGGGCCCGAGCGGTGCGCTGGGCGG
>NZ_JBEYSL010000218.1:0-10770 GCF_040642735.1 Micromonospora sp. NPDC047753
CGCTCCGGGACCCGGCCCTTCGAGACCTGCCACACGTCGTACAGGTACGGACTGTCCACCGTCAAAGCAGGCGGTGCTCTGCGGCGGCGCCTCGGCGCTGGTGCAGACCGGTTTCGAGGTGCTCACCGAGGCGGGCTACGCCCCGGAGGTCGCCTACTTCGAGTGCCTGCACGAGCTGAAGCTGATCGTCGACCTCATGTACGAAGGCGGCATCGCGAAGATGCGCTACAGCATCTCCGACACCGCCGAGTACGGCGACCTGTCCCGCGGCTCGCGCATCATCGACTCCCGGGTCAAGGACGAGATGCGCAAGATCCTGGGTGAGATCCAATCCGGCGAGTTCGCCCGCGAGTGGGTCGCCGAGGACGAGGCCGGCCGGCCCAACTTCAAGAAGTGGCAGGCCGAGGGTGCGGCGCACCCGATCGAGGAGACCGGCAAGAAGCTGCGCGGCATGATGAGCTGGGTCGACCGCCCGATCACCGAGACCGCCTGACCCGTCCGACCGACGATCCACCGACAGCCCCTGGGCCGGCGCTCTCCCCAGCGCCGCCCCGGGGCTGCCCGGCATGCTGCCGCCCGTCGATACGTCGGGCGGCAGTGTTCGTGCGCCACGACCGTCCCGCAGTGACCGGCTGGCCGGTGCCGCCGGTGCTCGGCGCGGCCGGAGCAACAGTGTCGGTGCGGTGAACGGCCGATGTCCGTCGCTCGACCGGGCGTGTGAGGGCACTCACCCCGAAGACCGGAACACGCCGACCAGCGGGGCCCCTACGATCGCCTGTAGGTGCAGCAGCCGGCACCTGACGGCCACGGCACGGATCAGCGCAGGGCGCAGTGCGGCGCCCCGCCGCCCGGGCCGATCGCATACACGACCTCTACGAGGACCGATGAATCCTGTCGTACTGATCGCCGAAGAACTCGCCCCCGCCGCCATCGAGGTGCTCGCCCACGACTTCGACGTCCGTCACGTCGACGGCACCGACCGTCCGGCCCTGCTCTCGGCGCTCTCCGAGGCCGACGCCGTCATCGTGCGCAGCGCGACCCAGATCGACGCCGAGGCGGTCGCCGCCGCGCCGCGACTCAAGGTGGTCGCCCGGGCGGGCGTCGGGCTGGACAACGTCGAGGTGCCGGCCGCCACCGCGCGGGGCGTCATGGTCGTCAACGCGCCCACCTCCAACATCGTCTCCGCCGCCGAGCAGGCCGTCGCGCTGCTGCTCGCCGTCGCCCGTAACACCGCGAGCGCCAGTTCCGCGCTCAAGGCGGGGGAGTGGAAGCGGTCGAAGTACACAGGCGTCGAGGTGCAGGGCAAGACGGTGGGCGTGGTCGGGCTCGGTCGTATCGGGGTGCTCTTCGCGTCTCGCATCGCCGCGTTCGGCACCCGGCTGATCGCGTACGACCCGTACATCCAGCCGGCCCGCGCGGCGCAGCTCGGCGTCCGCCTGGTCGGCCTGGAGGAGTTGCTGCGGGAGAGCGACTTCATCTCCATCCACCTGCCGAAGACGCCGGAGACGGTGGGGCTGATCGGTGAGAAGGAGCTGGCGCTCGTCAAGCCCGGCGTTCGAATCATCAACGCCGCCCGTGGTGGGCTGGTCGACGAGCAGGCGCTCGCGGACGCGATCGCCGAGGGTCGGGTCGCCGGCGCCGGTGTCGACGTGTACAGCAAGGAGCCGTGCACCTCGTCGCCGCTGTTCGCCTTCGACAACGTGGTGGCCACCCCGCACCTGGGCGCCTCCACCCACGAGGCGCAGGACAAGGCCGGTCTCGCCGTGGCCAAGAGCGTCAAGCTGGCGTTGCAGGGCGAGTTCGTTCCGGACGCGGTGAACGTGCAGGCCGGCGGTGTGGTCGCCGAGGACGTTCGGCCGCTGCTGCCGCTGGCGGAGAAGCTCGGCCGGGCGTTCACCGCCGTCGCCGGTGGGGTCGCCGCCAGCGTCACTGTCGAGGTCCGCGGTGAGATCGTCAGCCACGACGTGTCGGTGCTCAAGCTCGCCGCCACCAAGGGCCTGTTCAGCTCCGTTGTCGAGGAGCAGGTCACCTACGTCAACGCCCCGCACCTGGCCGCCGAGCGTGGCGTCGAGGTCACCCTGGCCACGCTGGGCGAGACGGCCGAGCAGCCGACCCTGGTCACGGTGCGCGGCGCGCTGCCGGACGGCCGGACCGTCAGTGTCTCCGGCACTGTCACCCACTCGGGCGCTCGGGACGTGCTGAAGCTGACCGAGGTGGACGGCTTCGACGTGGAGATCGGCGCGGAGGGCATCCTGCTCTTCCTGCGCTACGCCGACCGGCCCGGTGTGGTCGGCACTGTCGGTACCCTGCTCGGCGAGTCGGGCATCAACATCGCCGCCATGCAGGTGGCTCGTCGGGAGGCGGGCGGTGAGACGCTGATGACGCTCACCGTCGACCAGGCGCTCGGTGCCGACCTGCTCACGTCGGCCGCCGATTCGATCGGTGCCACGTCGGCCAGCGCCGCCGACCTGCGCGACGAGTAGTAGACGACAAACACCGTGGGGGGCCTGGCGATTCGCCGGGCCCCTCGTCATTTCCCGTCCGTGCCGCCGGTCAGGTCAGCCGGGCAGCCGGGCCGGCGGCGGGTAGACCGAGCCGTCCTGCGGGTCGAAGAGCATCAGCCCGTGCTCGCCGGCCAGCCGCTCGATGTCCAGTAGCACCTGGTCCGCGCAGGTCGGGTGCAGGTTCAGCTCGACGTGGTCGTGGGCCGCGTGCAGCGGTGCCACCGCCCACGGGCTGTTCGGGCCGGGGTGACGGTCCGGATAGGAGGCGGTGATCGCCCGGTAGAAGCTGACCACCCGCGGATCGGGGTAGCGGTCCACGTGCCGCCCCTGCCGGCAACCGTTGACCGCTGTCCGCACGTCCTCGGGCGTCGCCCCGTCCTCCAGGGCCCACACGCTCAGATCGAAACTCACGGCGGATAGCGTGCCATCCGTCGTTCATCATGTCGAAACTGCCTCGCCGCCGGTCAACCACCGATTACCGCAGTCTCCGGTAGCGACGGTCCGGTGTGGAGACTCTTGCGTCGAGTTGCGTCGATTCGCTAGCGTACGCACTGCGGTCACTGGCCGAGTTCGAGGCGCCGGCCCGTCTTCGGGTGGCGCGGTCGACGTCCGGCCCGACCGGTCCGCACCCCTCGGTTGTGCGAGCCACGCGCACTCGTCGCTGACCGGCCCCCACTGTCGTTGCCGAGACCGTGGGGGCCGATCGCTATTTCGCTCCGCTCAGCGACGGTGGGCGAAGAGCGCGCGATAGTCGGAGTTGCCCCGGAACCACGCCAGGCCGGTGGGGCCGGCGGCGTAGAGCGCTGTGGCGTAGGCGTCGGCGATCGTCAGGTCGGGGCCCACCACAGTGGCGGCGACGAGGTGATCGGCCGGCTCGCCGGTGTGCGGGTCCACCACGTGCCCCTGCCGCCCGGTCACCCCGGAGGTGCCGACCGCGCCGGCGGTCATCTCCAGCACCAGCGGCGCGCGCTGGGGTGCGGTCGGGTGGTGCACCGCGACCCGCCAGGGTCCGCCGTGCGGCGCGTGGCCCCGGACGACGAGGTCAGCGCCGACGAGGACGGCGTAGTCGTGGATGCCGGCGTTGCGCAGTCGCTCGGCGGCCCGTTCCACAGCCCAACCGCCGAGCAGGCCGCCCGGGTCGAAGCCGCCGGGCACCGCCCAGGCGTCGAACCACCCGTCGGTGGCCGCGCGCATCGCGGCGCAGCGGTCCACCAGATCGGCCAGCGGAGGGTACGACTCCGGGCTGATCTCGCCCCGACGCAGTCGGGAGACCAGGCTCTCCGGCCGGTTGGGACCGTAGGTGAGGTCGATGGCGCGCAACTCGGCGACGCTGTCCCGCAACGCCTCGCCCACGCCCCGGCGGCCGAGCCACTCGGGGGCGTTGAGCAGCAGGGTGTACTCGGCGGTCGCGGTGCGTACGGTGTGCTGCACCGCGATCCGGCCCTCGGTGGCGGCGGCCGGGTCGATCCGGTGCCGGCGGCTGCCGAGTCGAAGGTCCGGCCGGCGGTTGCGGAACGCGGACGTGTCCGGCCAGCGGGTCCGCGGCTGCTCGTCGATGCGCATCGCATCTGCCCCCTCGCACATGGTGCCGCGTCGCCGCGACCCCGTCGGTCAGCAGGCCCCCGCGACCCACTGGGTACTACCGTAGGCAGCGGAGATGACCGCCCCATGAGTCCCAGCTGAGAGGGTGCTGTGGATCCGGGAATCCCGCACCGTGGACGCCGCGTACCGGGAGGCGGGACGGCGACGTACCGTTGCCCGAACAACCGTTGAGCAGAGGAGTGCGGTCGTGGCGCGGATCGCGGTGGTGGCCGGAGATGGCATCGGGCCCGAGGTGGTCGCGCAGGCCCGCAAGGTCCTCGACGCGGTGCTGCCCGACGTGCAGGCCACCGAGTACGACCTCGGCGCCGCCCGCTGGCACCGTACCGGAGAGGTGCTGCCCGACTCGGTGCTGACCGAGCTGGCCGGGCACGACGCCATCCTGCTCGGCGCGGTCGGCGACCCGACGGTCCCGCCGGGTGTGCTGGAGCGTGGGCTGCTGCTCAAGCTCCGTTTCGCCTTCGACCAGTACGTCAACCTGCGCCCGTCCCGGCTCTGGCCCGGGGTCGCCGGACCGCTGGGCAACGTGAAGCCGGGCGAGGTCGACCTCGTGGTGGTGCGGGAGGGCACCGAGGGGCTCTACGCCGGCGCCGGTGGTTCCCTGCACCGGGACACCCCGGCCGAGGTCGCCACCGAGGAGAGCCTGAACACCCGGCACGGCGTGGAGCGCGTGATCCGCGACGCGTTCGCCCGCGCCGGCCGCCGGGAACGGCGCAAGGTCACCCTGGTGCACAAGACCAACGTGCTCACCCACGCCGGCTCGCTCTGGGCGCGTACGTTCGACGCGGTCGCCGCCGAGCACCCGGACATCGAGACCGAGTACCAGCACGTCGACGCGGCGGCCATGTTCCTGGTCACCCAGCCGCAGCGCTACGACGTGGTGGTCACCGACAACCTCTTCGGCGACATCCTCACCGACATCGCCGCCGCCGTCACCGGCGGCATCGGGCTGGCCGCCAGCGGTTGCATCAACCCCGAGGGGGCGTACCCCTCGATGTTCGAGCCGGTGCACGGCTCGGCGCCGGACATCGCCGGGCAGGGCATCGCCGACCCGGTCGCCGCGGTGCTCTCCGCCGCGTTGCTGCTGGAGCAGCTCGGGCACAGCGAGTCGGCCGCCCGGGTCAACGCGGCGGTCGCCACCGAGCTGGCCGGCCGCGTGCCGGGCGTGACGCTGCGTACCGAAGAGGTCGGCGACCGGCTCGCCGCCCACGCCGTAGCCTGATCATCCCGGCCCGCGTGGCGACCGGTCTGCCGCAGGCAGCCCGACCGGCGTTACCCGCTGAACGAGCGTTCGGGGTAAGTTTCTGGCACAGCCATGTCGGTGTGCGGTCCCGCATGCCGTTGTCCCGCAGGGAGGTCAGCGCGATGAGCGGTGGTGACAAGCTCGACTTCGAGATCCGTCCGAATCTCGCGCCGGTATCCGTCGCCGATCGGGCCGCACTGTTGACCAACCCCGGGTTCGGTCGGGTCTTCACCGACCACATGGTCACCGTCCGCTACGCCGACGGCAAGGGCTGGTACGACGCCCGGGTGGAGGCCCGAGCCCCGATCCCGATGGACCCGGCCAGCGCGGTGCTGCACTACGCGCAGGAGATCTTCGAAGGGCTCAAGGCGTACCGCACTGCCGACGGTGGCGTGACGATGTTCCGGCCCGATGCCAACGCGGCCCGCTTCGCCACGTCCGCGCAGCGGATGGCGATGCCGGTGCTGCCGCCGGACGTGTTCGTCGACTCGCTGCACAAGCTCATCGAGATCGACCGGGAGTGGATCCCCACCGGCGAGGACGGCAGCCTCTACCTGCGGCCGTTCATGTTCGCCAGCGAGGTCTTCCTCGGCGTCCGGCCGGCCAACGAGTACCTCTACATGGTGATCGCCTCACCGGTCGGGGCGTACTTCACCGGTGGCGTCAAGCCGGTCACCGTCTGGGTCTCCCCGGACTACACCCGGGCCGCGCCCGGTGGCACCGGCGCGGCCAAGTGCGGCGGCAACTACGCCGCGTCGCTCGCCGCCCAGGCGGAGGCCATCGAGGCCGGCTGCGACCAGGTCGTCTTCCTGGACGCGGTGGAGCGCCGGTTCGTCGACGAGTTGGGCGGCATGAACGTCTTCTTCGTCTACGACGACGGCACAGTGGTCACCCCACCGTTGACCGGCACGATCCTACCGGGCATCACCCGCGACGCCGTCCTCGCGCTGGCCGCCGGGGCCGGACACCAGGTCGAGGAGCGGCCGGTGAGCTTCGCCGACTGGCAGGCCGACGCCGCCAGCGGACGCCTGAAGGAGGTGTTCGCCTGCGGCACCGCCGCGGTGGTCACCCCGATCGGTGGGGTCCGCTTCCCCGACGGCGAGTTCCTGATCGGTGGTGGCGAGCCCGGTCAGGTCACCATGGCCCTGCGTCAGCAGTTGGTCGACATCCAGCGGGGCAAGGCGGCCGACCCGCACGGCTGGGTGCAGCGGGTCTTCTGATCTCCGTCGCCGCGCCGGCCCGTCCACCCGGACGGGCCGGCGCAGTCGGCGCTACGCGTCGCTGGGCTGCGCTTCAGTGGGCTCGTCGAGCAGGTGGTCGCGGAGCGCGGCGAGCTGTTCCTCGGTCACCCCGGCGTGGCGCAGGTACGCCTCGACCGAGCCGTGCCCCGCGCGCAACTCGTCGAGGAAGATCTGCATCGCCTCCGCGGGTGAGCTCAGGAACGGCGCCGGCACGTCCACGCCGCCCGGGGTGACGGAAGCCAGCCAGGCGCTGTACCGGGCCGACGCCACACTGCTCAACGCGTAGTCCGCGGTGATGTCCGCGTCGTCGACGCCGAGCACGGCGAGGGTCAACGCGCACACGATGCCCGTGCGGTCCTTGCCGGCGACGCAGTGCACCACCACCGGGGAGTTGGCGGAGTCGGCGATCAGGCCGACCGCCTCGGCCAGCCCGGCGGTGCCGGTCTGGGCCAGGTCGGCGTACCGGTCCGCGAGGTACCGGGCCAGGCTGGCGCCCTCCTCGTGCGGCGTACCCGCCCAGTCGGCGTGCTCCGGGTGGATGTTCCGGTAGGTCAGTCCCTGGTACTCCGGCACCCGGCCGTCGCGCTGCACCTCGGTGGGGCGGCGCAGGTCGATGACGGTGCGGATCCCGATCGCGGCGAACGCGTCGTGGTCCTGCTCGGTGAGGCGGTGCAGCGAGTCGGAGCGGTAGAGCCGACCTCGGCGGACCGACCGGTCGTCGTGGCCGAGGTGGCCACCGACGTCGCGGAAGTTGAAGGTGGCGGGGAGCGAGAGCTGGGGGTTGTTCTCGGTGGCGTCCACGTTCACACGGTAACGGCCGGTGGGACAGTGCCCCACCGGCCGTCGGGTCGAACAGTCAGCGTGCGGTGCCGGGCGGGAGCGCGCCGTACGTCTCGTCGTAGTAGCCGCCGAGCTGATCCCGGTAGCGCGGGTCGCTGTGGCTGGTCTCGTCGTACTCCGGGGCGGCCTTGATCTGGTCCTGGGTCCGGTCGACGGAGACGGTGCGCTGGTCGTGGTCGACCTGGTTGACGGTGCCGGCCGGCAACATCACCTTCTTGCCGAAGATCCAGGGCCCGGTGTCCACGACCAGGTAGCTGCCGCCCACCTCGTGACTAGCGCTGTCGATCTTGCCAATTCCCCCGTCGGTGGCCTCGACCTTGTAGCCGACCAGGTCGACGTCGGCCACACCGGCCTGGTCCCGGTAGCGCCAGGGGTCGAACGTGCCGGCCGGCGCACCGCCGGGCACCGCGCCCTGGTCGCCGCCGCGCAGCGGGTCCGGCCCCGCGTGGGTGGCGTGCGGATCGATCCTGTCCATGCCGTTCACTCCTGACTGTCGCCGATCGTCTCGCCGAAGGGTGGGTGCGTCCCCGCAGGAGCTACCCGGCCGTCGGGGGCCGGAAACGGCGATCAGGGCGCGGCACGGCGACAGACCGCTGTACGGCGAGGGGCCGCGAGGCGCGGCGTCGGCCCGTCTCGGGGCGTCCGTCAGGCCAGGGCGGTCTCGGCGTCCAGGGTGACCGCCGCGGCGTGCACCACGGCGGAGATCCGCAGGGCCTCGTGCAGCTGCTCCCGGGTGAAGCCACTGCCGCGCAGCCTCTTCTCGTGCAACTCCAGGCACACTTCACAGCCGGCGATGGCCGAGACGGCGAAACACCAGAGTTCGAAGTCGCCCTTGTCCACCCCCGGCCTCGCGATGATCCGCATCCGCAGTCGGGCCGGCATCGAGGCGTACCGCTCGTCGCCGATCAGGTGCTTGGCCCGGTAGTAGATGTTGTTCATCGCCATGATCGCCGCAGCGCCCTTGGCCGCCTCGACACCTTCCGGCCCGAGGTGCCCGAGCGCCTCGGCTGCGATCTCCCGCAGAACCACCGGGTTGCGAGCGGTCACCGCACAGGCCAGCGCGACGCCCCAGGTTTGTGGCGGGGTCAACGCCGAGGAACCGATTGTGGCGCCCAGGTTGAGCCTGATGTCGTTGGCGTACTCCGGCAGGGCTGCCTTGATCGCGTCCAGGCCCATGGTCAGAATCCGCCGGCGGAGGTCTCGTCGGCGATCCCCGTCGGGCTGATGGTGGTGAAACCCATCGGCCCGACGAAGACCACACACCACGTGCCCTCGTGGGACGTGTGGTTGACCGCCGTGGACGCGTTGTTGGCGCCCAGCGATACACAGGCGGCGAGGCCGTGCTCAGGTAAGCGGTCACTGACGGTGAGCACAGGTCCTCCTTGCTGACGGCACGGTGGCCATCATCGGATCCGTTCCCGATGCTTCCGCATGGCTGGTTCCCCCGATGAGTGGGCTGGGTGGCTTGTGAAGCCGATCACGAGCGGCGGTTCGGGGCGTACGAACCCTCCGTCACCATCCCGCTATATGGATTGTTCCTCCCAGATTCGGGGGAGGGGTGGCAGAGTGGCCATCGTGACCAGCACCGCCCTGATTATTGCGACCTAGCGCGCCGGCTCTCCCCTCTGCCGAGCGCGCAGACCTCCCGCATCCGCGGGAGGTCTTTTTGTTGCTCCGAGAAAGGATCCTGATGACGTTCCAGGTCTTCGACACCACGTTGCGCGACGGCGCTCAGCGCGAGGGGCTCACCTACTCGGTGGTCGACAAGCTGGCCGTGGCCCGGCTGCTCGACGAGTTCGGCGTCGGCTTCATCGAGGGTGGCTGGCCAGGCGCGGTGCCCAAGGACACCGAGTTCTTCCGCCGCGCCCGCACCGAACTGGACCTGCGGCACGCCGTACTCGTCGCGTTCGGCGCCACCCGCAAGGCCGGCGTCGCGGTTGCGGACGACCCCCAGGTACGCGCCCTGCTGGACGCGCAGACCCCGGCCGTGGCCCTGGTCGCCAAGGCCGACACCCGGCACGTCGAGCGCGCGCTGCGCACCACCGGCGCGGAGAACCTCGCCATGATCCATGACACCGTCAACCACCTCGTCCGCGAGGGTCGACGGGTCTTCGTCGACGGCGAACACTTCTTCGACGGCTACCGGCACGACCCCGCGTACGGCGCCGCCGTGGTGCAGACCGCGCTCGCCGCCGGCGCCGAGCGGATGGTGCTCTGCGACACCAACGGCGGCATGCTGCCGTCCCAGGTGACCGCCGTGATCCATGACCTGACGAACAGGCTGGGGATCGACGCCGGGCTGCTCGGTATGCACGCCCAGAACGACACCTCCTGCGCGGTGGCCAACACCATCGCCGCCGTCGAGGCGGGCGTCCGCCACGTGCAGGGCACCGCCAACGGGTACGGCGAGCGCCCAGGCAACGCCGACATCTTCGCTGTCGTCGCCAACCTTCAACTCAAGCTCGGCATGCCCGTCCTACCGGAGGGCTGCCTGGCGCAGATGGTGCGGGTCTCGCACGCCATCGCCGAGATCGCCAACATCGCCCCCGACACCCACCAGGCGTACGCCGGGGCCGCCGCCTTCGCCCACAAAGCGGGGCTGCACGCGAGCGCGATCAAGGTCGACCCGTTGCTCTACAACCACGTGGACCCGTCGGTGGTGGGCAACGACATGCGGATCCTCATCACGGAGATGGCCGGCCGGGCCAGCGTCGAGCTCAAGAGTCGTGAGCTCGGCCTGGACCTGGCCGCCAGCCCGGACGCCCTGAACCGGGTCACCAAGCGGGTCAAGGAGCTGGAGGCGGGTGGCTGGTCGTTCGAGGCGGCCGACGCCTCGTTCGAGCTGCTGGTCCGCTCCGAGATGCCGGAGGGCAGCCCGGCCCGACCGTTCACCCTGGAGTCGTACCGGGTGTTGGTCGAGCACCGTGAGGACGGCGCTGTGGTCTCCGAGGCGACCGTCAAGATCCGGGTTCGCGGTGAGCGGGTGATCGCCACCGCCGAGGGCAACGGCCCGGTCAACGCCCTCGACGAGGCGCTGCGGGTGGGGCTGGCGCGGCACTATCCGCAACTGCGCGACTTCGAGTTGGCCGACTACAAGGTGCGGATCCTGGAGGGCAGTCACGGCACCGGAGCGGTCACCCGGGTCCTGCTGGAAACCTCCGACGGCGGCGGCCGGGACTGGACCACTGTCGGCGTCCACCCCAACGTGGTCGAGGCCAGCTGGCACGCCCTGGTAGACGCCCTGACCTACGGCCTAGCCCCCACCTCCGTCTAACCCCCCCCCCCCCCCCCCCCCCCCCACCACAAAAAAAAAAAAAAAAAAAAAAAACCAAAAAAACAAAAA
>NZ_JBEYSL010000219.1:0-10732 GCF_040642735.1 Micromonospora sp. NPDC047753
AGTCCGGGATCAGCAGCTCGACGCCGCAGCCGGGCTGCAGGGCGTGGATCTGTCGGACGGTCTCGGCGTACAGCCAGGCACCGCCGTCGGGCAGGTCGTCACGGGCGACACCGGTGATGGTGGCGTAACGCAGCCCCATCGAGACCACCGACTCGGCGACGCGACGCGGCTCGTCGGCGTCGAACTCGGCCGGCTTGCCGGTGTCGATCTGGCAGAAGTCGCAGCGCCGGGTGCACTGGTCACCACCGATGAGGAAGGTGGCCTCCCGGTCTTCCCAACATTCGTAGATGTTGGGGCAGCCGGCCTCCTGGCAGACGGTGTGCAGCCCTTCGCGCGAGACGAGCCCGCGCAACTGGGTGTACTCCGGGCCCATCTTGGCCTTGACCTTGATCCATGGCGGTTTGCGCTCGATCGGCGTCTCGGCATTACGCGCCTCGATCCGCAGCAGACGCCGCCCCTCGGGGGCCGCCGTTGCGGTGCGCGCTGCCTGGCCGGTCGTCGGCGCGGAGTGCTCGATCGTCACGAAAATGAGCCTACGCCGGACGGCGGGTGTCTATGTGCGTCAGGCGACCGGCGTCACGCCCCGAACGTTGTGACGCCGGACACCGGGGTGTCGAAAATGTGCGTCACACGAGCGGGATTCGGGTGCTACGGTCACCGCCAACAGCGACGACGGAGCCGAGTAGCCCCCGACCCGCCAGTGCAGAGAGCCGCCGGTGCTGAGAGGCGGTCTGGCACCGGGGCGCGAAGACCCTCCCGAGCTGCGGGAAGAACGGCCGCGGGCCCCCCGCGCCCAGTAGAGCCCGCCCGGCTGGCCCCGGTCATCAGGCGACGAACGAGGTCCCCGCTCCGGCGGGGGCGAAGGTGTGGTGGCACCGCGAGGTTCCCGCTCGCCCACACCTCCCTGGGGCTGATGCGACGCTTTCGCCACCCCAGGGCGGCGACGGCGTGGCGATCGACCGAGGAGCAGCCCGCCATGCAACGAACCCTGTCCGAGCAACTGCCCGCCAGGATCGGCACGACAGTGCGGATCGCCGGCTGGGTGCACCGCCGCCGACTGCTCAAGTCGGTGGCCTTCCTGATCGTGCGCGACGCCACCGGCCTTGCCCAGGTGGTCGTCACCGACCCGGCCGTCCGCGCCGAGCTGGAGAAACTCACCGAAGAGACGGTCGTCGAGGTCACCGCGACGGCCACCGCGAACGGCACGGCGCCCGCCGGGGTCGAGCTGACCGACCCGACGGTACGTCTCCTCGGGTCGCCCGCCGAGCCGCCGCCGTTCGACCTGTACCGGCCGGCACTCACCGCGAGCCTGCCCACCCAGCTCGACAACGCGCCCACCGCGCTGCGGCACCCCACCCGTTCGGCCGCCCTGCGGATCTCGGCGGCCGCGGTGGCCGGGTTCCGGGCCGCACTCGACGCCCAGGACTTCGTGGAAGTCCACACGCCGAAGGTGGTCAGCTCCAGCACCGAGAGCGGTGCGAACGTGTTCGCGCTGGACTGGTTCGGTCGACCCGCCTACCTGGCCCAGTCACCGCAGTTCTACAAGCAGTTGATGGTCGGTGTCTTCGAACGTGTCTACGAGGTCGGGCCGGTCTTCCGGGCCGAACCCCACGACACGGTCCGGCACCTCGCGCAGTACACGTCGCTCGACGCGGAGCTGGGCTTCGTCGCCGACCACCGGGACGTGATGCGCGTGCTGCGCGACACGGTGGCCGGGATGCTCGGCACCGTGGACGAGCGGGCCGCCGGCGCACTGGCGACGCTCGGCGTCTCGCCGCCGCAGGTGCCGGCGGAGATCCCGGCGGTGCACTTCACCGAGGCGCTGACGATCGCCGGCGCGCCCGCCGACGAGCCGGACCTCGCGCCCGCCCACGAACGGGCGCTGGGGGAGTGGGCCCGGCGCGAACACGGGTCGGACTTCCTGTTCGTCACCGGCTATCCGATGGCGAAGCGACCCTTCTACACCCACCCGGACCCGGCGCGGCCCGCGTACTCGAACGGTTTCGACCTGCTGTTCCGGGGTCTGGAGCTGGTCACCGGCGGGCAGCGGTTGCACCGGCACGCCGACTACCTGGCGGCGTTGGCGGCCCGGGGTGAGCCGGTCGAGCCGTACGTCGGCTACCTGGACGCGTTCCGGCACGGCATGCCGCCGCACGGTGGCTTCGCCATCGGCCTGGAACGGTTCGTGGCCCGGCTGGTCGGCGCGGCGAACGTCCGCGAGGTCACCGCGTTCCCCCGTGACCTGCACCGGCTGACCCCGTAGGTGGGAGCCCTGCCGGCCCACTCGATCCGTGGAGCGGGCCGGCAGCGGCTCAGGCGGGGCCGAGGAGGTCCCAGAGGTTGCCGGCAACGTCGCGGAAGACGGCGACCCGGCCGTACGGTTCGGTGCGCGGCGGTTTGACGAACTCGACGCGCTTCTCGACCATCCGGCGGTAGGTGGCGTCGAAGTCGTCGACCTGGAGGAAGAACCCCACCCGGCCGTGGGTCTGGTCGCCCACCGCGGCCTCCTGCCGCTCGCCGTCGGCACGGGCCAGCAGCAAGCCGGTGCCGCCGCCCGGCGGACGGACCACCACCCAACGCTTCGGCCGCCCGTCATTGGTCAGCGACGGGGCGTCCTCGGCCAGCTCGAAGCCGAGCACCCCGGTGAAGAAGGCGATGGCCGGGTCGTACTCGGTGATGACGACGGTGACGAGATCAATCTGCACCGACCGAGGGTAAGCCGCCGGTCGGTCACCCGACGCGCGGCCGACTCTCAGATCGCGACAAGGGTGGAGAGCCGGCGCTCGACCACCGGCAGCACGTCCGCGACGCTGATCGGCCGACCAAGCTCGGCGGTGAGCGAGGTGACGCCAGCGTCCCGGATGCCGCACGGCACGATCCGGTCGAAGTACGTCAGGTCGCAGTCGCAGTTGATCGAGAAGCCGTGCAGGGTGACGCCCCGGGCCACCCGGATGCCGATGGCCGCCACCTTGCGGGCCGGCCCCCGGTCGTCCTCGGGCACCCAGACCCCGCTGCGCCCCTCGACCCGGCCGGCGGTCAGCCCGAACTCCGCGCACACGTCGATGAGCAGCTCTTCGGTCCGGCGCACGTAGGCGACCACGTCCACCGGGTCGGGCAGGCGCAGGATCGGGTAACCGACGAGCTGCCCCGGCCCATGCCAGGTGATCTTGCCGCCACGGTCCACGTCGACGACCGGGGTGCCGTCCATGGGCCGGTCCCACGGTTCGGTGCGCTTGCCCGCCGTGTAGACGCTCGGGTGCTCCAGCAGCAGCACCGTGTCGCCGCGCTCGCCAGCCACCACCGACTCGTGCAGGCTCCGCTGCTCGTCCCAGGCGGCCTGGTAGTCGAGCAGACCGGCACGGACGGCCGTCAGGCCGGGGGTCGTCGTTGTCACGGCAACCAGCCTAGTCCCGTCCGGGGCGATCATCCCTGGTGAGCCGCCTCACGAGGACCACGTCAAGCCGCTCGGCGGCTCGTTGTCACGCCGGAGCAGGGCCCGTCGCAGCGCGGTGGCGGCGGACCCGGCGGACGATGAGAGCGATCACGAGCAGCGTCGGCACGGCCAGCGTCAGGTAGACCCAGAGCGGGGCGGCGAAGGGTGACGGTTGGGGTTCCGGCCCACCGAACGCGGCCCGGGTCAGCAGGTCGCCCGGCACCATCAGGTCGGTCGACCCGACCGGCGTGGTCACCAGCACCTCGCGACCGCCCTCGGGCGACAGCGCGGCGAGAGTGGCCTGCCGGTCCGTGGCCGCCTCCGTTCTGCTGACGTACCGCAGGAGCGGGTCGTCGCCGCGCCAGCCGACGATCCCGCTGACCGACGTGCCGGCCGGCAGGGCCTGGCCGACCGCCTGACCGGTGGCCGTGTCCAGGAACTCGATTCGCCAGCTGCGCGCCGCCAGCTGCTCGGCCGTGCACCTGGGCCCGGCGCAGCCGTCGAAGGCGAGCAGGGCGAGCCGCCGGCCGTCCGGATGCCAGGCGGCGGGGCCGGCCAGCATCCGCCGGTCGCCCAGGTCGACCTGCCAGCGAGGACCGCCGCCGGTCGGGTCCAGGACCACAAGTCGCTGGCGCTCGGCGAGCCGGGCAGGCACGTCCGGCGAGCCGGTGACCGCCACCAGGTCGCCACCGGGTGACCAGGCCGCCTCGTTGTGGGCGGCGAAGGTGCCGGCCTCGACCACCTGCTCGGTGCCCTGGTACGGGTCGACGACGAGCAGGTCGTCGGGCTTTTCCGGGTCGTTGAGCTGCTGATTGTCCGGCCCGTAGCTGATGACGTGATCGTCGTTGTTGCGGGTGCCGAGCACGCGTCGCCCATCCGGTGACCAGGCGAACGGGTGCAGCCCGGGTTTCACTGTGCGGCGCTGCCGGCCGGTGGTGAGGTCCAGCAACTCGCCGGACTGCGGCCGCAGGTAGTGGCGCCCGTCGGGGGAGAGCAGCCCGTGCCCCTCCGCCATGCCGATCGGGATGAGCCGGTAGGCGCCGTCCCGGGCGACAAGCACGCCGGTCGACTCGAAATAGCGGGTGCGGTCGGTGAAGAACACCAACGCGGCCGGACCGGCCGGTCGTTGCCCCACGGTGGCCTGCCACAGCCACGGATCGCGCACCCGGCTCGGCACCACCCCGGCCGTGCTGTCGGTGACAGCGCCTCCGCCGGCCGTGCTGTCGGTGACAGCGCTGCTCGCGGCCGCGGCGGGGCGGTCAGCGGCCGTGGCCGCTGGCGCGCTGAGCGCCACGAGCCCCAGCGCGAGCCCGACAACGGTGGCATGCCGCAGTCGCCCGCCGGTCGATTCCATCGGCCCATTAGACGCGATGACGGCCGGTCGTGATGCCCCGACCGGCCGCGTCGCGGACTACCGATCGGTGGGCGGGATGCGCCAGAGCCAGACGTCGTCGACCCGTTGCGGCTCGCCGAACAGGGCGATGCCGGTACGTCGCAGCGCCTCCTCGTCGACCTCGAACTTCGCGCCGTGCACCTGGTCGGCGAGCACCACCGTCTCGATGCGCCAGTGCCGCAGGTCCGACTGGACCTCCCGGATCGTGCCGTCGGTGATGATGGGGACCAACCCGGTGCGGCCGGCCTGGTCCATCAACGCGCTGAGCGTGCGCGGCACCGGACCGATCCGGCCCCGCCCGTCCGGCCCACCGGGCCCGAGGAAGAAGCCGCCCGGGATGGCGAACTCGCCCTGCCGGTGCGACAGCGCGTACGCCTGCCACCGCTGACCGTCCGGGTAGATGTCCACGGTCAGCGGCACCGGGGTCAGCACCCCGTCGGGCGAGACGTAGTCCCGCCAGGTGCCGGAGGTGATGAACCGCGGGATCGGCTCCCGCTCGTCGGTCAGCAGCGGGGTGGGCAGCAGCGGCACCAGGGCCGCCGCGAAGCCGAGCACCCAGGCCAGCTCCGTGGGGCGGTACCGGGGTGGCGCGGCACGCAACTGGTCGACGGTGTACGCCAGCACCAGCCCGATCACCGGCGCGACCACCAGCGCCAGCCGGGCGGGCAGCGCGGCGTTCACCACCGGCAGTTGTCCGAGCAGGTCGAACGGCATGGGGAGGTCGGTGCGTCGCCCGTCGACCTTGGCGATCGGGCCGAAGGAGAGCACCGAGAAGATCAGCGCCAGAACGCCCAGCGCCCAGAGGGTGGCCCGGCGGCTCGGGTCGGCCCGCCGCCAGAGCGTGACGAAACAGACCACGGTGAGCACCAGCAGCGGGATGCCGAAGAACGAGTTCTCCTCGGTCGGGTTCGGCGCCAACGAGGTGCCCAACCCGGCCTCGCCGGCCAGCGAGCGGCGTGGGAAGGCGGCGAACGCCGCGATGTCCTCGGAGTGGATCACCGGGTCGAAGCCGGTGCCGTGGAACCGCTGCGGCCCGGCGAAGTGCAACCACAGGGGGTACGACAGCAGCACGCCGGCGACCACGGCGGTCACCCCGAGCCCGCGCACGAAGGTGGGCAGCACGGCACGGGCCTCCGCCCGGTTGGCCGGGTGCAGCGCCCAGATGGCGACGAACACCCCCAGCGCCAGCGCGGTGAAGAAGAGCCCTTCGGCGGCGATCGAGAAGGCCACCGCCACCAGCACGCCGAGGATCACCCCGTCCCGAAGCCAGTGCCCGGCGCGGCGTAGCGCGAACAGCCGCCAGATCAACAGCGGCACCAGCCAACCGGCGGTCCAGTTCAGGTGCGCGTTGGCGTGCGACACCATGCCGGGGGAGTAGGCGATGAACAAAGCGCCGACCCCGGCGGCCAGCCGGCTGCGGACCAGGTGCCGGGAGAGCAGCCAGTACCAGACCAGCGCGGTGGCGAGCAGGTTCAGGGTGAGGATCACCAGGAACGTCGCCGGCGGCCCGATCAGGTACGTGAGCGGGGCGAAGACCACCGCGTACACGGTGATCGTCGTGTTGACCGCGAGGTTCACGCCGTCCGGGACGTTGATCAGGTAGGTGAAGAGCGGGTTGTCCCAGTGGGTGACCGCGTGCCCGCCGAAGGCCAGCAGCCATTCGAACAGCGCCTGGTCACTGGAGTTGACGGTGATGGTGCGGGTGTTCGGGTCCCGCCACAGCCCGCTTGTCACCCAGACGGCGAGCGCGAGCGCCACCAGCACGACGATCAGGTCGGCCCGGCGGTCCCGGAGGGTGCGCTGCGGTGACGCGGGGGCGGGCCCGGTGGCCAGCGACGGGGAGGACGGCACGCAGCGGACGTTACCAACCGGACCTGGACGGTCCGGTCAGACCGGCGGTTGTCGTCGGTTCTGGTACGGCGTCGGCGGGCGGGGTTCGGCGTACACAGCGTTCGTCGTGAATGTGTGAGTCCACCCCATGTCATAGCGGCGACACATCGTCGTAACGTCTCGGCAACTCGACAGTGACCCAGTTCACAGTCCGCCCCTTCCAGGAGGCCGCCGTGCGCCGCTCCTCGTCCACCCTCACCAGGCTGCTCGGTGCGGTCGCCGGGCTCGCCCTCGCCGTCACGGGCGCGGTCGCCGTCGCCGCACCCGCTCAGGCCGCCACTCTCACCCAGGTCAACGGGTTCGGCTCCAACCCCGGCAACCTCGCCATGTACGCCTACCGGCCGGACAACCTGCCGGCCAACTCCCCGGCCGTCGTCCTGCTGCACGGGTGCACCCAGAACGCCTCCGGCTACTTCGCCGGCTCGGGCTGGCAGAAGTACGCCGACCAGTGGAAGTTCGCCCTGATCGTCGCCCAGCAGCCCAGTGGCAACAACGCCAACTCGTGCTTCAACTTCTTCGAGGCCGGGGACACCACCAGGGGGCAGGGCGAGGCGCTGTCGATCAAGCAGATGGTCGACCACGCCAAGGCCAACTTCGGGGTGAACGGTTCCCGGGTCTACGTCAGTGGGCTCTCCGCGGGCGGGGCGATGAGCGCCGTCATGCTGGCCACCTACCCGGACGTCTTCGCCGCCGGATCGATCATCGCGGGAATCCCGTACCGCTGCGCCACCAGCATGGTCAACGCGTTCAGCTGCATGAACCCGGGTGCGGACAAGACCCCGGCCGCGTGGGGCGACCTGGTGCGGGGCGCGTACTCCGGTTACACCGGTCCGCGCCCCCGGGTGGCGATCTGGCACGGCACGTCGGACACCACAGTCACCCCGCTCAACGGCACGGAGTCCCGCGACCAGTGGACCAACGTGCGAGGCGTGTCGCAGACCCCGACCAGCACCTCGTCGCTACCCGGCAACACCAGCCTGGAGGTGTACGGCAACGACGACGTACGCCTCTACCGGATCTCCGGAATGGGCCACGGCACCCCGGTCGACCCGGGCTCGGCGGCCGAGCAGTGCGGCACCGCGGGCGCGTACTTCCTGGACACCATCTGCTCGACGTACCGTGACGCGCTCTTCTTCGGTCTGAACGGCGGCGGGACCAACCCGACCCCGACCCCGACGGCCACCCCCACGCCGACGCCGACCGCCACCCCCACGCCGACCCCGACGGCCACCCCGACCACGCCGCCGACCTGCGTGACGGCCAGCAACTACACGCACGTGGCGGCCGGTCGGGCGTACCAGTCCGGCGGCTACGCCTACGCCAACGGCTCCAACCAGCGGATGGGCCTCTACAACACGTTCTACACCAGCACCCTCAAGCAGACCGCCCCCAACCACTGGGTGATCGGCTGCTGACCCCACCCGCCCGCCTCTGTTGATCAAGAGGTTTGCGTCATCCGGGAGCCGGATTCTGACGCAAGTCTCTTGATCAACAGGGTGGGGAGGGGGCGGGGTCAGGGGGTCAGGGCTGCTTTCAGGGCAGTGTCGAGAGTGGGGTGCTGGTAGGGGTAGGCGGCTCTGGTCAGGACTCCGGGGAGGACCCGGGTGCTGGTGAGGGCCTCGTGGGAGAAGCCGCCGAGGGCCACCTTGAGCGCCAGCGCGGGAATCGGGATGACCGCCGGCCGGTGCAGTTGCCGAGCCAGCTCGCGGGTGAACTCGGCGTTGGTGACCGGGTTCGGCCCCACCACGTTGACCGGGCCGGCGATGTCGTCGCTGTCGAGCAGGAAGCGGACAGCGTCCAGCCAGTCGGCCATCGAGATCCACGGCAGCCACTGCCGGCCACTGCCCAACCGGCCGGCGATGCCGAGCTTGAACGGCAGCAACTGCGGCTTGAGCAGGCCGCCATCGCGGTGCAGCGGCAGGCCGGTACGCAGCCGGACCACGCGTACGCCGGCGTCCTCGGCCGGACGGGTCGCGGCCTCCCACACCCGGCAGACGTCGGCCAGGAAACCTTCGCCGGCCGGGGCGTCCTCCTCGACCGCCCGGTCGCCCGTGTTGCCGTACCAGCCGACGGCGGATGAGTTGAGCAGCACCCGGGGTCGGCCCGTGGCGGGGAGCCCGGCGATTGTGGTCGCCAGCGTGGTGGTGGTGTCCACCCGGCTCGTGCGGATCAACCGCCGGTAGTCGTCGTTCCAGCGTTTGTCGCCGACGCCCGCGCCGGCCAGGTTGACCACGGCGTCGGCCTCGGCGACCACGGCCGGATCGAGCTGCCCGGCGGCCGGGTCCCATCGCTGCTCCTGCGGTCCGCCCGGCGCTCGACGGACCAGCCGGGTGACCTCGTGTCCGTCGCGGACGAGCAGGTCGGCCAGCCGGGTGCCAAGGAAGCCGGACGCGCCGGCCAGAAGGATCCGCATACCCCCATCTTCGTCCAAACCCCCGCCCCCGGACGCATCTGGAGCCCTCCACCCCTCGCCGATCTTGCACCTTCGGTTGCCGTTGTTCCCTGCTACGCCCTTTTTGTCGGCACAGAAAGTGCAAGATCGATGGCGCGAGAGGGCGAGGCCGGGGGCGGGGTTAGGGGTGGGGGCGAGGGGTGGGGTTAGGGGGTGCGGAGGTCGGTTAGGAGGCGCTCCACCTCGGCGTAGGACTCGGCGCTCAGGGGGCCCAGCTCCAGGGTGGTGAGGTTCTCGTCGGCCTGGGCGACCGTGCGCAGGCCGGGGATCGGCACGGTACGGGGGCTGCGCGCCAGCAGCCAGCCCAGCGCGCCCTGGGCCAGGGTGCGCCCGTCGGCGGTGAGCGCCGCGCGGACCTGGTCGACCCGGGCCGCCCAGCGTGGCGTCGGCCGGCCCTCGGTGAACCATTCCAGCCACTCCGGTGCCCGTCCGCGCACATCGTCCGCCCCGACCGCCCGGGTCGACCCGGTGAGCAGCCCCATCGCCAGCGGGCCGCGGTTGAGGCTGGCCAGGTCGTGCTTGTCGCAGACCGCCAGCACCGCCGCGTTGTCGCGCAGCACCGACTCGTCGTGCTGGATCGCGGCGCAGTGCGGGCCGGCGGCCGCGAACGCCTCCGCCGAGGCCGGGTCGTCGGTGCTCCAGCCGTACGCCCGGATCTTGCCCTGGTCGACAAGGGCCTCCAGGGTGTCGACCAGATCGAGCGCGGCGGGCACCGGCAGTGCGTTGATGTGCAGTTGGTAGAGGTCGACGTGGTCGGTGCCGAGCCGGCGCAGCGAGTCTTCCAGGCTGCGCACCGCGAAGGCCGGGCTGGCGTCGGTGCCGAGCGCCCGCCGGGTGCTCTCCTCGCTGACGTTGCCGAACTTGGTGGCGATGACCACGCTGTCCCGCCGCCCGGCCAGGGCTCGACCGAGGATCCGCTCGCTGTGCCCGGCGCCGTAGTTGCTGGCGGTGTCGAACAGGGTCACCCCGAGATCGAGCGCCCGGTGGATGGTGCGGATCGACTCGTCGTCGTCCACCTCGCCCCAGCCGAACGGCTGCCCGTCGTCACCCCAGAGCGGGCCGCCGATGGCCCAGCACCCCATTCCGATCGCGCTCACCGCGATGCCGCTGCGTCCCAGCGTCCGTGTCGTCGTCATGGTCACCAGCCTCCAACCTGGAGCGCGCTCCAGGTCAAGCGCTACCATCTCGCGAGATGAGCGGTTACGCCCCTTCGGAGGCCGCCCGCCGCAGCGGCTTCAGCCTGGACACCCTGCGGTACTACGAGAAGATCGGCCTGCTCGCGGACGTTGAGCGCACGGCGGGCGGGCAGCGGGTCTTCACCGACGACGACCTCGGCTGGCTGGTGCTGTTCCGCTGCCTGCGGGACACCGGGATGCCGATCGCGCAGATGCGCCGCTACGCGCAACTGGCCCGCGACGGCGAGCACACCACCGACGAGCGGCACGAGTTGCTGTGCCACCACGCGGCGCGGGTCGAGGAGCAGATGCGCCTGCTTCAGCGCCAGTACGACCACCTCCGGGAGAAGATCCGCTTCTACGAGCGGCTACCCCCGGTCGCCCCGGGA
>NZ_JBEYSL010000220.1:0-10730 GCF_040642735.1 Micromonospora sp. NPDC047753
CGACAGTGACCCGGACGGCTGAGGCGGATGCACGATTTCACCTCGAACAGCAGGGGCACGTGTCCTCCGGGTCGGTTTTCAGGCGGGCGTCGGGCCGAGGTGCGCGTCCAACGCGGCGTGCAGCAGGGCATCGTCGTCGGTGGTGCCGGTGGCCAGCGGCAGGCTGCCCCAGGCCCAGAGTTGGGCGATGCCGTGCAGGTTCGCCCAGAGCGCGCCGGCCAGCACCGCTGCGGGCGCGTCGGTGGGCCGGCGTGCCTGCGCCACCAGGTCGGCCAGCATGGCGAACAACGGCAGGCTCGTCTCGCGCAGCCGAAGTCGGCCGCTGTCCAGCAGGTCGTGGCGGAACATCAGCTCGAACATGCCGCGGTGGGCCGCCGCGAAGTCCAGGTACGTCCGGGCCAGCGCGGTCAATCGGGTACGGGGGTCCGGATCGACGTCGCGCAACGTTCGCTCGACCTGGGCGGTGAGGTCGGCGAAGCCCTCCCGGGCGATGGCGGAGAGCAGGTCGACGTGGGTGGGGAAGTAGCGGCGCGGTGCGCCGTGCGAGACCCCGGCGCGCCGGGCGATCTCCCGCAGCGACACCGCCGACTGGCCCTCGCGCAGCACAAGGTCCACCCCGACGGCCACCAACCGAGCCCGCAGCCCTGTCTCGTCCGCGTCCATAGACACTGTCTACCAGCCGCCGTAGACGGTGTCTACCTCTTGCCCTGCGGCGCGTGGTGCGGTGCCCAACCGCGACGTCGTCCACTTTGGCGGTGGGTTGGCTCACGCAGGCGAGTCTCGGCGGCCTGCCGTGCCTTGCCGGAATCAGCATGATGTCTGTGAGTCATCAAGATGACTCACAGACATCACACTCAACGCAGTGTCCGGGCCGTTCTGTCCGCTCGCGTCGTTCGCTCGACCCCTGGCCACGGCTGCTCCCCTGCGAGTTTTGTGAAGCGCCCACTGGTGAGCCCGGCGAGCTGCGGGTGATGGGTGCAGGGTGAGCCGCAGTGTGCGAAGTGGGCGGGAACGGGTGGAGCGTGGGCGGGCCCGAGGGTCAGCGGATGCGGGCCAGGATGCGATCAGCGGGGGCCGGGCGGCCGAAGTGCCAGCCCTGGGCCGCGTCGCAGCCGATCGCGCGTAGCCGTTCGGCCTGCCCGGCGGTCTCCACCCCCTCGGCGGTGACGGTCAGGTCCAGCGCGTGCGCCAGCGAGACCAGGGAGGCGAGGATCCGCTCGTCGGTGCGGCCGACGGAGGGTGACCGCAGGCCGGCCACGAACTCCCCGGCCACCTTCAGTTCGGTCACCGGCAGGTCCCGCAGGTAGGCCAGGTTGCTGTAGCCGGTGCCGAAGTCGTCGATGGCGATGCGTACCCCGAGGTCGGCAAGGACCCGCAGGGCGCGGACGGGCTCCTCGGCGGTGCTCATCATCGTGCTCTCGGTGATCTCCAGTTGGAGCCGCTCCGGTGGCAGGCCGGTCTGCCGCAGCAGCGCCCGGACCTCCTGCACCAACCCGGGCCGGTGCACCTGCCGTACCGCCAGGTTGACGCTGACGAAGGGCGCGGCGGCACCCCCGGCCGACCACGCCTCGGCCTCGCGGCACGCCTCGGCCAACACCCAACCACCCAGCTGGACGATCAGGCCGGTCTCCTCGGCCAACCCGATGAAGCTGTCCGGGCGCAGCACCCCCAACTCGGGGTGTCGCCAGCGGACCAGCGCCTCCACGCCGACCAGGCTGCCGTCGCGCAGTGAGGTCAGCGGCTGGTAGTCGAGGTAGAACTCGCCCCGCTCCAACGCCGCCGGGATCGCCGCGGAGAGCGCGTAGCGGGCCAGTTCACGTTGGTTGCGCTCGGCGTCGTAGAGCGCCCAGCGTGCCCCACCGGCGGACTTCGCCCAGTGCAGGGTGCTGCCGGCGGCCCGCATCAGGTCCGTGGGGTTGGCCCCGGCGACCTGGCGCTCGACGATGCCGATGCTCGCGGAGATCTGCAACTCGTGCCCGTCGACCAGGGCCGGTGTGCCTACCGCGGCGAGCGCGGTCTCGGCCACCGTCACCATGTTGTCGGTGCCTGCGGTGCCTTCCACCAGGATGACGAACTCGTCGCCGCCGAGCCGGGCCACCAGATGCTCACCCATGGCCTTGCGCAGCCGCTCGGCCACCGTGGCCAGCAGCAGGTCACCGATCTGGTGCCCCAGCGTGTCGTTGACCACCTTGAAGCGGTCCAGATCCAGGAAGCACACCCCGACCCGCTGCGCGCCCCGGCCCGGTTCGTTGAGCGCGGCGGCGAGCCGTTCGGTGAACAGCGTCCGGTTGGGCAGGGCGGTCAACGGGTCGTGGGTGGCCTGATGCCGGAAACGGGCCTCGCTGGCCCGCAGCGCCCGCTCGGCCTGGGTACGGGCACGCATGGCGGCGCGGCGGATCGACTCCTGCTCGTCGAGCGTCCGGTCGCGCAGCGCGCGGGCGTAGCCGGTTGCCACGGCCGCCAACAGCCGGGCCATCCGGTCCTCGACGTCCTCGGCCACCAGGCCCAGGTCGCGCACCAGGCGGAGCTGGATGACCTCGACGGTACGACCCAGCCCTTCGGCGGAAGCGATGTGCGCGGCGACCAACTCGGCACCGACCCGGTGCCCGGCACGCAGGTCGAACGGCTCGGTGAGCAACGCCCCGGCCAGTTGCCCGGTGAGCCGGTCCAGCAGGGACTCCAACTGGGCCTGGGTCATCGGTAGGTAGCTGGTGCCGGAGACCGCCTTCGCCCAGGCCCGGGCGAAGGTCCCCGGGTGGGAGGCCGCCCCGGGCGACTCAGTCACCGAGGCGCCCGACGCCGCCCATGAAGACCGCGCGCTCGGCGTCCTCCGCGCTCTCCGGGGTGTCCGGTCGCCACTGGGGCACCCAGACCACGCCGGGGTCGAGCAGCTCGAAGCCGTCGAAGAGCGCGGTCAGCTCGGCGCGGCTGCGCACCGACAGCGGGTTGTCGGTGCGCCGGTAGACCCGCTCCGCCTCGGCGCGTTCGTCCTCGCTGCGCCCGTCGTCGCTGGCCTGCGACAGCACCAGGTAGCTGCCGGGCGCCAACGCGTCGCGCAGCGTCCGCAGCAGCTCCGCCGGCCGGTCGTCGTCGGGGACGAAGTGCAGGACGGCCACGATCATCACGGCCACCGGTTGGCTCAGGTCGAGCAGCTTGTGGACGTCCGGATGGGCCAGGATCGCCTCCGGGTTGCGCAGGTCCTCCTGCACGACTGCGGCCTGCTCGTTGCCGGCGAGGATCTCGCGGCTGTGCGCCACCGCCACCGGGTCGACGTCCACATAGACCACTCGCGACCGCGGGTCGAGCTGCTGGGCGATCTCGTGCACGTTGCCGACCGTCGGGATGCCCGAACCGATGTCCAGGAACTGTCGGATGCCGGCGTCGGCGAGGTGGTGCACGGCGCGGCGCAGGAACGCCCGGTTGGCCTGGGCCATCAACGGCGCCTCGGGCACCGCGGCGACCATGGCCTGCGCCGCGGCCCGGTCGGCGGCGAAGTTGTGCGAGCCGCCGAGGTAGTAGTCGTACATCCGCGCGACGCTCGGGCGCTCGATGTCGATGGTGTCGGGTGCCCAGTCCGGCCGCTGCATGCGTTTCACCCCTCGAATCCGCGACGCGAGCATCATCGCCCGCGCGGGTATTGTGCACCCGCCACGCACGCCAGACCATAGCGCGCCGAAGGTTGCCCGCCGACGTCGGTCGATGCGCGACGGTCCGCGCCGGCAGAAGCTGGCGCGGACCGTCGGTCGCGTCGTCCCGCTCGACGAGCGGGAGGCAGGTCAGAACTTCGGCGCGTCCGGTGCCTCGAGCAGGCCCAGCCGCAGCGCGGTCATCAGGGCCTGCGCCCGGTTGGCCGCGCCGAGCTTCTCGTAGAGCTTCGAGATGTGCGTCTTCGCCGTGGACTCGCTGACGAACAGCTGCTTGGCGATGCCCGCCACGCTCATGCCGTCCGCGAGCAGCCGCAGCACCTGCCCCTCCCGGGGAGACAACTGCGGGCCGGACGGGGCGAGCCGGCGCTTCATCGCCTCGGCCAGGTCGGCTGCGGTGAACGCGCTGGGGGAGGAGGCGGCGTGCCGTGCGGCAGCCACCACCTCGTCGGCCGGGGCGGTCTTCGGCACGAAGGCGCTCGCGCCGGCCTCCAGGGCACCGAAGAGCTGGTCGTCGCCGGCGTACATGGTCAGGACCACGATGCCCATCGACGCGCTGGACTTACGCAGTGCGCGGGTGGCCTCCAGGCCGCTGCCGTCGGGCAGCCGCAGATCCATGATCACCACGTCCGGCTGCAAGGCGCCGGCCTGGCGTACTCCCTCCGCCGCCGTGGCCGCCTCACCGACGACCTCGAACTGGCGGTCGCGCTCGAAGGCGTGCCGCAAACCCTTGCGAATCAGGTCATGATCGTCGACAAGGAGGACCTTGGTACGGGTGGCCGGTATCGGACTTGTGGTCATCCTCGGGTTACTCCCCTTCTGGTGCTGCGCTGCCGCGCACGTTATCGCGCCGGGCCGAGGTGCCGAGAACCACCGCCACGGTCGTGCCGCTGGGTTGCCGCGGCCTGATCTCCAACCGGCCCCGGATACGTTCCGCCCTCTCGGCCATGATCGCAAGACCGTACCGTCCGTCCGGGCGCTGGTCAGCCATCCCCTGACCGTCATCCGACACTTCTATTTGCGCGTACGGGGGGTCGATCTCGCACGTGACCCACAAATTCGACGCCCCGGCGTGCTTGCGCGCGTTGGTCACCGCCTCCTGCGCGATGCGCAGCAACTCGGCTTCGGTGGCGGCCGGCAGCCGGGCGGTGGACTCGTCCAGCGAGAGGTGCACCCGCAGCCCGCCGGACGCGCCCACGGTGCGCGCGTACTCGGCGATCGCCGCGGCCAACCCACCCTGCCGGTCCACCTCGCTGCGCAGCTCGAAGAGGCTCAGCCGCAGCTCCTGGATCACCCGGGTGACCTCGCCGCGCAGCGTACGCAGGGCTTCGGCGGTCTCGTCGGCGTCGTCGAAGACGGTGGCCAGGGCGTTGTCGATGCCGTAGCCGACCATCACCAGTTCCTGGGCCACCCCGTCGTGGATCTCCCGGGCCAGCCGCTGCCGCTCCTCGTTGGTGGCCAGCGAGCGCACCTCGTCGAAGAGCAGCGCCGCCTCCAGCCGCAGCGCGGCCGGGCGGGTCAGCGCGGTCACCCGGGACACCACCGGTGGTGGGTACGCCTGCGTGGCGTCGGCCTCCAGCACCACGAGCCCCACCGTGCGCACCCCGGCGACCAGCGGAATGATCAGCGCGGACACGTCGCCGCCGCGGTGCGAGCGGGACTGCGACCGGGCGGCCGTGGTGGCCTGCTGGGTGGCCCAGGCGTCGGCGATCGCCGAGTCCGCGTCCAGCGTCGTCTCCCAGTCCACCCGGTCGACGCCGGCCTGGGCGAGCACCACGAGGCGACCGCCGCCGCTGGCCGACAACACCGCGCCCCGGTCCGCGCGGGCCACCGTCCGCAGCTCCTCCAGCAGGTGCTCGGAGATGCCGCCGGGGTCCAGGGTCGCTCCGGGCAGTTGCCGGGCCACCGTCCGCAGTTGGGTCAGCAGCCGGGTCGCCTCGGCGTACGGCTGGGGTTTGCCCTCACCGCGGACCGCCATCACCCGGTGCAGCGTGCCGGCGGCGTAGAGCCCCAACGCCGCCAGGATCAGCCACTGCGCGCAGACCGCGAGGTAACCCGGCTGGCCGAGCTGAAGACCACCGTCGACCCGGGTCAGCGCGCCGCTGAGCAGCAGGGTGGCGGCGGTGACCACGAGCAGCGCGGCACCCTCCGGGAAGCGGCGGCGCAGCGCGGTGACGGTCACCGGGACCGCCAGGTACGGCAGCACCGCCGAGGCGCCCAGGCCGTCGACGGTGCCACCGATGGACGCCACCGCGGCGACGTGGCTCGCGGCCAGCCCCAGCACCACCACCTCGGCCACCCGGCTCAACGGGCCGACCAGCCGGTGCTGCGGTGCCAGCAGCGACGGCAGCCCGGCCACCGCCAGCAGCGCGATCCACCACAGCTGGGTGACGTCGCGGGTGGCGAACAGGGTCAGGATGGCGACCAGCGCCAGCATCACCACGCGGGCGGCCGCGGCGAGGGGATGCGGGTGCGGGGCGGTGGCTGTGGATGCGGGCACGTGACGGATGGTAGTCAGCCTCGGTAGATATCGGCGATCTCCGCCGCGTACGTCTTGTGGACAACCTGGCGCTTGACCTTGAGCGACGGGGTCAGCTCGCCGGTCGCCTCGGTGAAGTCGTGGGGCAGGACCCGGAACACCTTGATCGCCTCGGCCTTCGACACGGCCTGGTTCGCGGCGTCGACCGCGGCCTGGATCTCCTTGCGGAGGCCCTCGTGCTCGCGCAGTTGCTCGACGGTGGTGTCGAGGGGCAACCCGGCGTTCTCCAACCAGGCCGGCAGCGCCTCCTCGTCGACGGTGACCAGCGCCGCGATGAACGGCTTGGCGTCACCGACCACGACGCACTGGCTGATCAACGGGTGCGCGCGGACCAGGTCCTCGAGCACCGCCGGGGCGACGTTCTTGCCGCCGGCGGTGACGATCAGCTCCTTCTTGCGGCCGGTGATGCTCAGGTAGCCGTCGGAGTCGAGCTGGCCCAGGTCGCCGGTGCGGAACCAGCCGTCGGTGCTGATCGTCTCGGTCGTCGCGGCCTCGTTGCGCCAGTAACCCTGGAAGATCAGCTCGCCGGAGATCAGGATCTCGCCGTCGTCCTCGATCCGCACCGTCACGCCGGGCAGCGGACGGCCGACGCTGCCCATCCGGGTGCCGCTGGGCAGGTTCGCGGCGGCGGCGGGCGACGTCTCAGTGAGGCCGTAGCCCTCCAGCACCGTCACGCCGATGCCCCGGAAGAAGTGGCCGAGCCGGGCGCCGAGTGGCGCGCCGCCGGAGATCGCGTCCCGGCACCGTCCGCCGAGCGCGGCGCGCAGCTTGCGGTAGACCAGCCGGTCGAAGACCACGTGCTGGGCGCGCAGCGCCAGGCCGGGCCCGCCCGGGGTCTCCAGCGCCTCGCTGTACGCGATGGCGACCTGCTCGGCGCGGGCGAAGATGCCGCCCTTGCCGTCCGCCTCGGCCTTCTGCTTCTTTACGCCCGGACAGCGGTTCACCCGGATCGGGTGAACCGCCGTCACCCGTCCGCCCGGCAGGTTCGGAGGGCGACGACCGGAACCGGGGGTGGAGTGCCATGACCGAGGTGGTGGGTGTCCGCGAGGACCAGCGGATCCAACGCGACGTCCTGGCCGAGCTGGCCTGGGACCCCCAACTGCAACCGAACGAGATCGGGGTGACAGTCGACCAGGGCGTGGTCACCCTGACCGGGTTCGTGGACGGTGCCGCTCGCGGCTGGGCGGCGACCCGGTGCGCACAGCGGGTTCGCGGCGTACGGGCGGTGGCCGACGAGATGGAGGTGCGGCTGCCCGGCACCCCGGGGCGTACCGACGCCGAGATCGCCGACGCCGCCACCCGCGCCCTGGAGTGGGACAGCTTCGTGCCCGCCGAACGGCTGGACGTGACAGTGGCCAACGGCTGGCTGATGCTGCGCGGCGAGGTCGAGTTCGGGTGGCAGCGGCGGGCCGCCGAGGGTGAGGTGCGCCGGCTCGACGGCGTGCGGGGAATCACCAACCTGATCGAGGTACGACCCTCGGCGCCACCGGACGCCGAGCGGCTGCGGCGGGACGTCCAGCGGGCGCTGCTGCGCACGCTCGGCGGCGAGCGGGTGACCGTCGAGGTGGACGGCGACACGCTGGTCCTCGCCGGGGTGGTCCGTTCCTGGTGGGAACGCGACCAGGTCGAACGGGTGGCGTGGTCCGCGCCCGGGGTGCGGGTGGTCCACGACCAGCTCCTGGTGGGCGGGTGATCGTCGTCCGCCATGTCCGGTTTACCTCGGACGCCACCGGGAAACCGCCGCCGACCAGCGGCGCCGCCGTACCGGGGAGCAACGGGGAGGACTCGTGGCCGTGAACCACCCGCCTGCGGGACGCCCCGAGGAGCGGTCGTTGCGCATCGCGATGGTGGTTCCGCCGTGGTTGTCAGTGCCGCCGCCCGGCTACGGCGGCCTTGAACAGGTCGTCGCCGCCCTGGTCGACGCGCTCTGCGGGCAGGGGCACTCGGTGACCCTGTTCGGCGCCGGAGATGACCACGGCACAGCGGCCGACGGCTTCGTCTCCACAGTGGCCGAGGTCCAGTACGAGCGGCTCGGCGAGTCACTGCCCGAGCTGGCACACCTGGCCCGGGTGAATCGGCTGATCAGCCCGGCCGACTTCGACGTGATCCACGACCACACCACTATCGGTCCGCTGGTCGCCGGCCGTCGGGCCGTGCCGACGGTCGCGACAGTGCACGGCAACCCCGTGGGGGAGTACGGCGACGTGCTGAGCGACATCGACGCGGGCGTGGCACTGGTGGCCATCTCGCACGCCCAGCGCCGGCTGAACCCGAACCTGCCCTGGGCCGGCACCGTGCACAACGCGCTCGACATCCGCGGTTTCCCGCGCAAGCACACGCCCGGCGCGGGGCCGGTGCTGTGGTTGGCCCGGTTCAGTCCGGACAAGGGCCCGGACACCGCCATTCGGGCGTGCCGGGCGGCCGGACTGCCGCTGCTGTTGGCCGGCAAGTGCAACGAGCCGGCCGAGCGCCGCTACTACGAGCAGGTCGTCGCGCCGATGGTCGACGACGACGTGACAGTGGTGCTCAACGCGGACCGCGCGACGACGCTGCGGATGCTCGTCGACGCGCGGTGCCTGATCATGCCGATCCAGTGGGACGAGCCGTTCGGCATGGTGATGCTGGAGGCGATGGCCACCGGCACGCCGGTGGTGGCGCTCAACCGGGGTGCGGTGCCGGAGCTGGTGCGGCCGGGGCTGACCGGGCTCGTCGTCGAGCGGTCGGAGGAGCTACCCGCGGCGTTGCTCGCGGCGGAGCGACTCGACCCGGAGGAGTGCGTGGCGCACGTGGCCCGGAACTTCTCGGCCGAGCGGATGGCGAGCGGCTACGCCGAGGTCTATCGGCGCTTTGCCCTCGGCCGGCACGACGTCCGTGAGCCGGCCCGGGTGCCGGTGCGCTGACCCACCGGTGTCGCCGGGTCAGGCCCCGGTCGCCCCCAGCTCGGCGATGGCGGCGTCGAGCCGGGAGGCGTACGCCGGGCTGATGCCGCCCTCGCCGAGACGGACGGCGACCTTGGCGCGCAGCCGGGCCACCGGCGGTGCCAGCTCTTCGCGGCCGGAGCTGACCGCGACGGTCAGGTTGCGCAGCTCGTTGCGCAGGTCGAGGGCCACGTCGTCGCGGATCTCGCCGGCGCTCAGCCCGGTGCCGATCAACCCGTCGACCCGGTTCGCGACCTCGGTGAGGGTGCCCGGGTTCGAGGTGGGCGGCTTCGTCGAGGGCGTCGGGGTCGGCGGGGTGGACGTGATCGGCGTGGACGGCTGGGGGGTCGGCGGGTCGGTCGACGGGGTCGTCACCGGCCCGGCGGAGGGCTGTGCCCGGCGGGTCGGCTGCTGTTCGGGCAACAGCGCCACCCCGGCCACTGTCACCCCGACGGCCAGCACCGCCAGCAGCACCACCAGTCGCCGCCGCGACCAGCTCGACCCGGTCGTCGGCTCGCCCGCGTTGGAGGAGGCTCCGCCGTACGAGGCGGCTCCATCCAGTCGCGCCGCCGCCGGGACGCTGGCCGTCGCGACGGTGGGCGACTGCGGTGGCAGGGGCTGGGTGGGCACCCGGATGGTCGCCGTCGGGGGCTCGGCGGGCAGCGAATGGTCGCGGAGCGCGGTGGCGACCTGCCGGGCGGTGGGTCGGTCGGCCGGATTCCGGGCGAGGCTGCGCAGGCAGATCTCGACCACCGGCGCGGGCAGGTCCGGTAGATCGGCCAGCGTCGGCGGCGGACCACTGGCCAGCGCGGCGCTGAGCTGTTCCCAGGTGTCCGCCGGATACGGAACCCGGCCGGTGAGCGCCTCGTGCAGCAGCACGCCGAGCGAGTACACGTCGGTGGACGGCTGGGCCGGCGCGCCGTCGAGACGTTCCGGGGCGACGTACGCCGGGGTGCCGAAGGTCTCGCCGTCCTCGTCCTCGTCGGGCGCGCCGATCCGGGTGGCGATGCCGAAGTCGAGCACCTTGACGCCCGTCCCGGTCATCATCACGTTGGCCGGGGTGATGTCCCGGTGCACGATGCCGAGCCGGTGCGCGGCCGCCAGGGCGTCCGCCACCTGCGCCCCCACCTGGACCGCCTCGGTCCACGGCAGCGGCCCCTCGGTGAGCCGAAGCTTCAACTCCTCGCCGCTGAGCAGCTCCATCACCACGAACGAGGTGATCGAGCCGTCCGGGTCGACCGTCTCGCCGTAGTCGTGCACGGAGGTCAGGTGCGGGTGCACCAACTGGGCGGCGGCCCGTGCCTCCTCGCGCACCATTCCTCGGAACCGCGCGTCCGCGGCGAGTGACGGGGCGAGCACCTTGAGCGCGACCACCCGGTCCAGTACCTCGTCCCGGGCACGCCAGATGACCGACATGCCACCGGCGCCGATCTGGTCCAGAAGTCGGTATCTGCGAGCCAGCAATCGGCCCGGATGCAGCGCTGCCTTCACGGATCGCACCTGCCTCAGGGGTGGGAGCGGTATCAGGTTGCGCGAATGTGTCCTGCCTGTCAACGCCGGGTGCTGACCGACGCTGCGATCAACTCGCGCAGCGACTCGCTGGTCGGCCTCAAGGAGAACGTGATCATC
>NZ_JBEYSL010000221.1:0-10729 GCF_040642735.1 Micromonospora sp. NPDC047753
ACCGGCCCCTGGTCCGATCCGGTGAAACTGCACGGGCGCGGGTTCGACGCGGCGCTGTTCCACGACGACGACGGCACCACGTGGCTGCTGGGCATGAGCGCGGACTGGCGGCCCGGCCGCGACCGCTTCGGGGGCATCGAGATCCAGCAGTACGACCGGGCCGCACGCCGTCTGGTCGGCAGCCCCCGCATCCTGTTCACCGGCTCCCCGGCCGGGCTCACCGAGGGTCCACACCTGTACCGCCACGACGGCTGGTACTGGCTGATCACCGCCGAGGGCGGCACCAGTTGGGAGCACCAGGTCACCGTGGCGCGGTCCCGGGAGCTGTTCGGACCGTACGAGGTGGACCCGGACGGGCCACTGCTCACCTCCTTCGGGCGGCCCGACCTGCGGTTGCAGAAGGCGGGGCACGGCAGTCTGGTCCACACGCAGAACGGCGAGTGGTACCTGGCCCACCTGGTTGGTCGCCCGTACTCCCCGCTGGGCAACTGCGTGCTGGGTCGGGAGACAGCGATCCAGCGGGTCGAGTGGCCGTCGGGCGGCTGGCCGCGCATCGTCGGAGGGGTGCCGGCGGACGACGTCGTCGCACCCGACCTGCCCGCGCACCCCTGGCCGGCGGAGCCCGAGACGGACCACTTCGACGCCCCCGAGCTGGGCCGGTGCTGGTCCACGCTGCGTCGGCCGGCCACCCCGGACTGGGTAGACCTGCGCACCCGCCCGTCGTACCTGCGGGTCCACGGCGGGCAGTCGCCGGTCGGTCGACAGGCACCCAGCCTGGTCGGGCGGCGCGTCGGCGCGAGGGAGTGCTCGCTGGAGACCGTGGTGGAGTTCGCACCGGCCGACCACCGTCAGCTCGCCGGGATCACCGCCTACTACAACACGCTCAACTGGCACCACCTCTACCTGACCCGGGCCGACGACGGCCGGACGGTGCTGGAGCTGCTCAGCTCCGACAACGGGCGGCGCACCGCGTACCCCGAGCTGACCGTCGATGTCGACGGCGTCACCCGGGTCGGCCTGCGGGCCGTCTTCGACGGGCCGGCGGTGCGCTTCGACTACGACCTCGGCGCCGGTTGGCAGCGGCTACCTGTCGAGCTGGACGCGACCATCCTGTCCGACGAACACGCCGCGCTGATCATCGACGGTGAGCCGGCGGCGTGGGGCTTCACGGGGGCGTTCCTGGGCCTGTGGGTGCAGGACCTGGGTGGCGACGGCGTACACGCCGACTTCGACCTGGCCACCTACCGGGAACAGTGACCACGCGGACGGCACTCGGCGGGTGCCGTCCGCGTGCCCACTCCTCCTACCTGGCCTGGGCGGCGACGGCCCGCAGCTGGCCGAGAGTGGTGCGGAACCCGCGGCCGGAGACGGCCGGGTCCTCGGCGTTCAGGCCGCTGACGGCCATGGTCTGCGAGCGCGTCGTGGCGACGGCCTCCGCGCCGGACCCGTTCAGGTCGAACACTCCGAAGTCGCCGCTGAGCGTCCGGAACGTCGAGGCCGCCGGGTCCTGGGCGAGGTAGAGCACCACGACCTGGCCGGCCTGAAGCTTCGACATGTGCGCCATGTCCGGCACACCGGCGGGCAGCTGGGCGAGCGTGATCCGCGCCCCGGCCCGGACTGTCGATCCGCTCGGCGCGCTCAGCACCTCGTCGACCCGGAATCCGGTCTCCTCGACCTCACCGCGTACCACCAGGTCCGCGGTGTCGCTGAGCTGCCGCACGGTGGCGTACCCGCGCAGCTTGCCCTTGATCGGCGGGGGCGCGACGTCCGTCGGCGTGGCGGCGCTGCTCGGCGCGGCGCTGCTCGGCGCGGGCCCGGCGGCCCGGTCGGCGTCACCGCCGCTGCCGCAGGCGGCCAGGGCCGCGACGGACAGCACGGCGGCGGCCGTGGCCCACAGCGGCCGGGTACGGCGAAGGTCGACTGCCATGGAACGCTCCTCGCGTCTCGGTGCCGTCCCGAGCCGTCTCGCTCGGAACGCGGCACTGCTTACGCCTTCTATCTGTGCGTCCCGGGCACCGAGTTCCATTTTTCTTGCGGACTCACTTTCTCCGGGTCAGCGCCGCTCGCGCGCGAGCTGACGAAGCTCAGCAAGCGTGGTGACGAACGCGCGACCCGCAGCCGTCGCGTCCTCGCTACGCAGACCGGTCACCGACATCGCCGGCGACCGGCTGGTGGCCGTCTCCCCGGCGAGGTCGAAGATCCCGAACTCGCCGCCGAGCGGGTGGTAGACGCTTGCAGCCGGGTCGACGTGGCCCAGGTAGAGGACGCTCGGCCGGCCGGCCGTCCCGGCCAGTTCCGCAGCCACGATGATCTCGGTGGGCACCGGGGCGCCCGGGTTGCGGTACAAAACCTCCGCCACGCGGTAGACCGCCCGCCCGTCCGTCACCGACGCCACCTCGCCGCGGACCACCAGGTCGGCCGTGTCGGTGAGTTGGCGCACGGTGCCGTACCCGCGATTCTTGGCGGCCGTGCCCGGCGGTGCCGGCCGAGCGGCCGGACGGGTCGCCTCGGGCGACGGGAGCGCGGCCGGGGGCGCGTCGCCGGACCGGGTCGCGAGCCCTCCGCCGATCCCCGCCACCACCAGGACCAACGCGGCCGCCGCGAGCGCGGGCCGCGACGACACGAAGGCCCTTCTTCGGGTACGCGGCTCCTGCGTGATCGCCGCGAGCAGGCGACGGCGGTGCACCTCGTGCCGGCCCTCCGGCAGGTCCTGGTCGCCGGGGTGGGGGGCGATCCTCGCCCACTCGGCCGGGTCCGGCGCGCTCACTGGCTGCCCTCCCGTACGAGCGAGGCGTCCACGACGGGCGGTCGCGCGGCGCGCGGCGGCGCGTCGACGAGGGTACGGAGCCGGGCGCGGGCCCGCGACAGCCGGGAGCGCACCGTACCGACCGGAACACCCAGCGCCTCCGCCGCGGACTCGTAGTCGAGGCCCTCCCACAGGCACAGGGTCAGCACCTCGCGCTCGGATCGACGCAGCCGGGCGAGCGCGTCGATGGCGGCGGTGATGCGTCGGCTGTCGTCCAGTCTGCCGGCGACCTCGTCGGCGTGATCGGGCAGTGTGAAGTCGGAGGCGAGCAGCGCTGCGGCCACCCTGCGGTAGCGACGGTTGCTGCGGGCGTGGTTACGGGCCTCGTTGGTGGCGATGCCGAGCAACCAGGGACGCAGCGACCCACCCTCCTCGGTGACCCGCTCCCGGGAGCGCCAGGCCTGCAGGTACGTCGCGGCCATGACGTCCTCCGCCGTGGCCCAGTGGGCGGTCAGCCGGAACGCGTGGTTGTACACCGAGCGCGCGTACATGTCGAACAGCTCGGCGAACGCGCCGGGGTCACCGGCTCGTACCCGAGCGCGCAGACTCGACTCCATGACCATCTTCTGTCCGTCGGACGGTGCTGGTTCCGACGGACCGGCCCGTTGATCAGTTACGGCCCGACGATAGCCACCGGCAGGTACGTCCCGCCAACGACGGGATGAACAGACGCCGTCACGCCTCGCGGTCGTCGATTGACGGCGAATCGACGTACTGGTATCTGTTAATACAGTTTCCTGATGCTTGGCCCGGCGCGGCAGTTCGGCGCCGTAGGGCACCGCGAACCGACCGGCTGGCGGCACGCCGCCCCTTCCCCGAGGAACACCCATGGTTCACAAGAGAACAGCCGCCTACGTCGTGGGCACCCTGCTGATCGGCGTCGCCGCCGTCGGCTACGGCCTGCCGTCGGCGAGCGCCGCGACCGCCGGCCCGATCACCGGCCTGGGCGGCAAGTGCGTCGACGTCGCGGGCGCCAGCTCGGCCAACGGCACGGCCGTCCAGCTCTACGACTGCAACGGCAGCGCGGCCCAGACGTGGACCGTCGGGAACAGCGACAACTCGATCCGGGCGCTCGGCAAGTGCCTCGACGTCACCGCCGCGTCGACAGCCAACGGCGCCAAGGTGCAGCTGTACGACTGCAACAACACCGGCGCGCAGAAGTGGACCGCCAGCAACGGCACGCTCGTCAACACCGCCTCCGGCAAGTGCCTCGACGTCACCGACCGGAGCACCGCCAACGGCGCCCGGTTGCAGATCTGGACGTGCGGCGGCACCACGAACCAGCGGTGGACCCTGCCGGGCGGCGGCACTCCCACCACTCCCCCGCCCACCACCCCGACCGGCACCAACCTCGACGACCCGGCGAAGAAGGACGTCGCCATGCAGCTCGTCTCGGCCGCCGAGAACTCCTCGCTCGACTGGCGCGCGCAGTTCTCCTACATCGAGGACATCGGCGACGGGCGCGGCTACACCGCCGGCATCATCGGCTTCTGCTCCGGCACCGGCGACATGCTCGAACTGGTCGAGGCGTACACCCGCACCAAGCCGGGCAACGTGCTCGCCGGCTACCTGCCGGCGCTGCGCGCCGTCAACGGCACCCCGTCGCACGCCGGCCTCGACCCCAACTTCCCCCGCGACTGGCGGACCGCGGCCAACGACTCCGTGTTCCAGGCCGCCCAGGAAACCGAACGAGACCGGGTCTACTTCAACCCGTCGGTACGCGACGGCAAGAACGACCAGGTCCGGGCGCTCGGCCAGTTCGCCTACTACGACGCGGCGGTCATGCACGGGTACGAGGGCATGCGCCAGATCCGCAGCCGCGCCCTGAACCGGGCCAAGCCGCCAGCCCAGGGCGGCGACGAGCGGACCTGGCTGAACGCCTTCCTCGACGAGCGGGTCCTCGAGATGAGGAAGGAAGCGGCCCACTCGGACACCTCCCGCGTCGACACCGCCCAGCGGGTGTTCCTCAACAACGGCAACTTCAACCTCAACACGCCCCTGACGTTCGCCGTCTACGGCGAGCAGTTCCGTATCGGCTAGCTCGCTGAGTGGTGGCGGGGTCGCCGTTCGTTTCGCCGACGGCCCCGCCACCCGGCGCTTGCGGCAGGATCGTCCGGGTGAACCGGCCGCTGCTTCTGCTCGACGTCGACGGTGTCCTCAACCCCTACGGGACTGCTCAACCACCCGCCGGTTACACCGAGCACCGCCTGTTCCCTGGCGAAGAACCCGTCCGCGTCAACCCCACCCACGGCGGCTGGATCACCGAGGCTAGCGCCGTCCTGGACATCGCCTGGGCCACGAGCTGGAACGACGAAGCCAACCGACTCCTCGCTCCACTTCTGGGCATCGCTCCCCTGCCCGTGATCACCATGCCACCCGCGCCGTTCCACCCCAGCGACAAGATTCCGGTCATCGCCGCCTACGCCCAACGACGGCCCGCCGCATGGATCGACGACCTCCACACGCCGCAAGCCCACAGCTGGGCCGCAGCACGCAGCAGCCCCACACTCTTGATCACCGCCGACCCGACGATTGGCCTCAGCCGCAACTCCATCGACGACGTCATGACGTGGGCCAGGGCTCTCTGCGACGCCCGTCCGGCATACCTAGCGGAGCGTCCGGCCGTCGCCAATCCCCCAGCGACGCACCCAGCTCTCACTCATAGCGGGCGCCGGCAGCGCGGCCATACCTGGCCCTCGCTCATGCCAGGCACCGGCAGCGCTGTCCACACGCAGCCCTCGCTGGGCCAGGCACCAGCCAGCGCTATCGACACGCAGCCCTCGCTCACGCCAGGCACCCAAGCAGCGTCGACTCCAGCTCCCGGCACCGCCGGGTAGCACGCCACCCCCAGCCCCGATCGCCAGCGGGAAGCAATCCGGCACCGACGAGCCCTCCGGTTGATTAGCCGATCATATCGATCATGATGACTGAAAGTGTCGTACACCTGTCCTAGTGTCTGGTCATGCTCAGGGAGTTGGCGCAGGTAGACGAGGCGGTCGCCGCCTGCGTCGACGCCCCCGCCTGGGCCCTCCCGGAACATGACCTGATCGCCGCGCTCGACGCCGCGCACCGCCTCCAGCAACGCCTCGCCGCCGTCACCCTCACCCTCACCGCGAGATCGACGGCCGGGGCACCGCCCGCACCCAGGGCGCCTCCAACACCGCGGTGTGGCTGCGCGAACGCCTGCGGCTGACCATTCCCGCCGCCCGACGCCTGATCGACCTCGCCGCCGCCCTGGACACCGGCAACCCCGGCATTCGACAAGCCCTAGCCGACGGACACATCACCCCCGACCAGGCCCGGGTCATCGCCGACACCGCCGACACCGTGAACACGTCGGCCGACGCCGAAACCGCCGACAAAGCCGTCGGTGTGCTCGTCGGCTGGGCCGCGCAGTTCGACCCCACCCACCTACGCAAACTCGGCACCCGCATCCTCGACCACGTCGCCCCCGACATCGCCGATGCCGCCACCCAAGCCGCCCTCGACGCCGAAGCACGCCGCGCCACCAGCGACCGCCACCTCACCCTGTCCGAACAAACCGACGGCCGACTCCGGCTCACCGGCACCCTCGACATCGAAACCGCCGGCCTGCTGCGCGCCGTCATCGACCCACTAACCGCACCAACCGGCCCCGACGACACCCGCTCCCCCGGACAACGCCGCCACGACGCCCTCGCCGACGTGTGCCGCCTCGCCCTCCGGACCGGCGAGCTACCCGACAACGGTGGCGGCCCTGCCCAGATCGTCATCACCACCAGCTACGACGGATTAACCCGACAGCTGAGCAGTGGCACCCTCGACACCGGCCTCAGCCTCACACCTGAAACTGTGCGTCGGCTGGCCTGCGACGCCACCATCCTGCCCGCCGTCCTCGGCGGCACCGGCCAGGTCCTCGACGTCGGCCGACAACGCCGCCTCATCACCGGGCCGCTACGCCGCGCCCTCGTACTCCGCGACCGCGGCTGCGCCTTCCCCGGCTGCGACCGACCACCGCGCTGGTGCCACGCACACCACATCCACCACTGGGCCGACGGCGGCACCACCAACCTGGCAAACGCCGTCCTGCTCTGCGGCCACCACCACCGACACCTGCACCACAGCCACTGGACCATCCAGCTCGGCCACGACGGCCATCCGGAGTTCATTCCACCCGCCTGGCTCGACCCCGAACAGCTTCCCCGCCGCAACCACTACCACCCACGAACATAGGAGCGGGCAGCCGAGAACGATCAGCCAGGTGTCGGGTCGACACCGTCGCCCACCCCGCACCGCCTAAGGCATCCTAGGAGACCGGTTGGCCTGGCCTCCGCTGCGGAAGCCGAAGCGTCGAGCGGTACGTGCCCAGGCGCGGGCCGGATGGGTCGAGGAGAGAGATCTCAACGGCCCACGCTGACCCGCAGCAACTCACGACGGCCTGCACCGGGCCGCAGCGAGCCGCGAAGGCTCGTGGGCCAACCTCTACGCGCCAGTGCTTCACGGGCGCGGGGTCGTCGTCGTTGAGCGCGGTACCGAATGTCGTGGACGACGCCGACGCGGTCCCTGGCTACGGCCAACGTGAACAATCCGTAGCCACCGAATCGCGTGGTGACTTGACCTCAAGCTCGGGTGAGGTCCTAACCTCGCGTATCGGAGGTAATGCATGAGTATGGAATTTGCCGCGTGGACGTCTCTGCACCACGCGATGAACGCGCAGGACGAGCGACCGCTGTCCCGCGCCACCTTGAAGCGAATAGCGCAGTTCGCACGGCCACACCGCGCCTTGATCGTCAGGTTCCTGCTGCTGAGTGTGGTGACGGCTGTCCTCACTGTGGCGGCACCCGTTCTCGCCGGTCGGGTGGTCGACGCGATCGTGGACGGCGCCGACAGCGGCGTGGTGATCCGGTTGGCCGTACTGATTGCCGTGATCGCCCTCGCCGAGGCCGGGCTGGGGTTGGTGACGCGATTTCTCTCCGCCAGCATTGGTGAGGGGCTGATCGTTCAACTGCGCACGGCCGTGTTCGACCACGTACAGCGCATGCCGGTGGCCTTCTTCACGCGGACCCGCACGGGCGCACTGGTCAGCCGCCTGAACAACGACGTCATCGGCGCGCAGCGGGCTTTCAGCGACACCCTGTCGAGTGTGGTCGGCAACGCCGTCACGCTGATGCTGACGTTGGCCGTGATGCTCACCTTCTCGTGGCAGATCACGCTGCTGGCGCTCGTCCTGCTGCCCATTTTCGTTCTTCCGGCCCGCCGGATGGGTTCGAGGCTCGCCCAGTTGCAGCGTGAAGCAGCCGAGCACAACGCGGCCATGAGCACCCGGATGACGGAACGTTTCTCCGCACCCGGTGCCACGCTGGTCAAGCTGTACGGGCGGCCGGCCGAGGAGTCCGCCGAGTTCGCGGCTCGGGCACGCCGGGTCCGGGACATCGGCATCCGCGCCGCGATGCTCCAGTGGGTCTTCATCACCGCGCTCACCGTCGTCGGCTCGCTGGCACTGGCCCTGGTCTACGGGCTGGGTGGTCTCTACGCCCTACGGGGCAGCCTCGACGCCGGGACGGTGGTCGCTCTCGCGCTGCTCCTGTCGCGGCTCTACGCACCGCTGACGTCGCTGGCCAGTGCTCGGGTCGAGGTGATGAGCGCGCTGGTGAGCTTCGAGCGGGTGTTCGAGGTCCTCGACCTCAAGCCGCTGATCCTCGACAGATCCGACGCCCGACCCCTTCCGGAGGGGCCGGTCGCGGTCGAGTTCGACGGGGTCCGGTTCGGTTACCCCTCAGCGGACAAGGTGTCGCTCGCGTCCCTGGAGGACGTGGCGAAGCTCGATACGCGCGGCGGTGAGGAAGTGCTGCACGGGGTGTCGTTCCGCGCCGAAGCGGGGCAGATGGTGGCGCTAGTCGGCTCCTCCGGGGCGGGCAAGTCGACGATCGCGCAGCTCGTGCCTCGCCTGTACGACGTCGAGGACGGCGCGGTGAAGCTGGCCGACGTCGACGTCCGTGAGCTGTCGGCCGAGTCGATCCGGGCGGCGCTCGGCGTGGTGACCCAGGACGGGCACCTCTTCCACGAGAGCATCCGCGCCAACCTGGCGTTCGCCCAGCCGGACGCGACAGAGGACGAAATGTGGGAGGTGCTCCGGCGGGCCCGCCTCGACGACCTGATCCGCTCGCTACCCGATGGGCTGGACACCGTCGTGGGCGAGCGCGGATACCGCCTGTCCGGCGGGGAACGGCAACGGCTCACCATCGCGCGCCTGCTGCTGGCTCGCCCGCGCGTGGTCATCCTCGACGAAGCCACCGCGCATCTCGACTCCACCTCGGAGGCGGCGGTTCAGGACGCCCTCGCCGAGGCGCTGACCGGCCGGACGAGCGTGGTCATCGCGCACCGGCTCTCCACCATCCGGGCGGCCGACCAGATCCTCGTCGTGGAAGCGGGGCGCATCGTCGAACGTGGGCGACACAGTGACCTGCTCGTGGCGGGTGGCCGCTACCACGAGTTGTACCGCACCCAGTTCGCCCAGGAGCAGCCGACCGTCCAGGAGCAGCCAACCGTCCAGGGGCAGCCGACAGCACAGGAGCGACCGCCGGTCCAGGAGCAGCGCGTCGCCACATGACGTACGCGGTGGTCGATCCGCCCGAGAGGGGCAGTCCGACCACCGCGTCACAACGCGCCGCCGCTCACCGCAGCACCCGGGGTGAGCGGCGACCGCGCTCAGTCGTCGTCGTTGTCGTCGTCGTCGTTGTCGTCGTCGTCGTCGTCGTTGTCGTTGTCGTCGTCAGCGTCGACCGGCTCCTGCTCGGCCTTGACCACCGAGCCGTTGTCCCGGTCGACGTCCACCTCGTGCTCGGTGTCGCCAGCGACGATCTCGACGCTCCACACCGGTCGGCCGTTCTCCTTCTCGGCTTCGACCTCGACGATCTGACCGCCACCGGCCTTGGCGAGCGCGATCTCACCGGCGCGCTTCTCGTCGACCGCGCTACCCGCGGGCGCGCCGCCGGTCGACGGCGTACCGGACGGCGTTGCGCTCGACGGCGTACCCGATGGGGTGCCGACTGACGGCGTACCGGTGATTGCCGGCGCGTCGGTGGCGGTCGGCGCGACGGTTGCCGCGGCGAGTGCCGTGCCGCCGGTCCGCGAGTCGTTCGCGGCGTTGACGCCGAGCGCGACCCCGGCCACCGCCAGCACCGCCGACCCGCCGACCGACGCCAGAAGCAGATTGGTGCGCTTCATCGTGGTGTCCACCTTTCCTCGGTTGTCGACTCCGAGGATCGGCCAGATCGGGATAGCACCGCGCTGTCCGGACGCTAAGGCCGGGTTAAGGCGGTCGAGGGCCGGGTCAGCCGCGTCGGTTGAGTTCGGCTTCCAGCCGCTGGACGAGCGTCTTGCGGTCCTTGCTGGCGCGCTCGTTACGCAACGCGGTCTTGAGCTGTCGGGTGTCGAGGCCACGGACCAGCTTGGCCGCCTCCGCGACCGACATCTCCGTCATCCGGCCGGCCGTTGTGGCGTCCCGACGCGCCCGTTTGGCCGGTCCGGTGTTGGCGACGTACTGCTTGCCCGTTCGAGAGGCTTCCCGCTTCTTCGTGTCGGTCGCCCGCTTCTGGCTCTCCGACATCTCGTCCCATGCCTTCTTGGGCAGGTAGCGACTCGTCGTGCCGTCCTTGCGCGCCCGGGCGTCGCCCTCTTTCGTCTGCCACTTCTCGTTGCCCCAGCGCTGGAGCGCCTTCTGCCGTTCGTCCTTTTGACCCAGGAATCCGCCGCCGCGCCGCTTGTACTCCTGCGTGACCAGCTGCGACTTGCGCGCCGACCACTGCCCCGGCTTGCCGCCCTTGTCGGAGGCCTGGATCTCTTCCTTGATCTGCTCTCTGAGCTCGGGTTTCGTATACCGCGCCATGACTGGCAGCTACCCGGCACCGCCGGGCCTATGCGTCCGGAGGCGACGTCGACGGT
>NZ_JBEYSL010000222.1:0-10724 GCF_040642735.1 Micromonospora sp. NPDC047753
TCCATCCAGTCGGTCAACTACCCGGGCCACTACCTGCGCCACTACGGGTACGACTTCCGACTGGAGGCCAACGACGGCACCGCCACCTTCGCCGCGTCGGCGTAGCCAGTCGGCCAGACACTCGCCGTCGTCGGCATGGCCCTCGAAACCGGAGTACGCCGCCGCGTGCTCGCCCTTGTGGAAGATGGCCTCGACCTTCGCGGTGTTCAGTTCCGGGTGGAACTCCGAACCGCTGGTGCCGACCACGCAGTGCCGGGGCCAGGACTCCACGAAGTCCGGGGGATCGCCGAAGTGGGCACCCGGGTCGACGTGGTAGTCCTTGGTGGCGACCACGTGCGTCCACCGGTCCGGCTCGGCGGCGAGCAACCGGGAGATGCCGGCGGCCACCCCTGCGCCGCCGGCGACGGCCAGTGAGCCGCCCTCGCAGAAGTCGTTCTGCACGTCCACGATGATCAGCGCGTTGGCCATCGGGGGGTTTCCTCTCTCCGCACGGTCGGTCGGTGGTGCTCGGGGATGACTCAGCCAGCGGGTACGACGGTGACCGGCACGGCCGGGTCGCCGGCCGAGAGCTTCAGTCCTTCCCACGGGATGGAGATCAGGCACTCCCGCAGGTGCTCCCGTGACTCGTCGAGGGTGGGCAGCGGCACCGACTCGCCGGCGACCACGTACGACTGCTGGAGCAGGCGGTCGTTGGGCTGCCGGTCGGGAACGCCCTGCGGGACGATGACCTCCTCGGTGGCGGTGCCGGTCGGCTTGTGCCGGCGGACCGCTACCTTCCGGCCGCCGATGGTCGCCTTGTGCTCGGAGCGCTTCACGACCGGCCGGCCCTCGACCTCGACCAATTTGTAGACCAGCCCTGCGGTCGGTGCCCCGGAGCCGGTGACCACGGCCGTGCCGGCGCCGTACATGTCCACCGGTTCGGCGGCCAGCGCGGCGATCGCGTACTCGTCCAGGTCACCGGAGACGATGATCTTGGTCTCGGTGGCGCCCAGCGAGTCGAGCAACTCCCGGGACTGCTGAGCGATCACCGCGAGGTCGCCGGAGTCGATCCGTACCGCCCGCAGGTCCGGCCCGGCCACCGCGATGGCGTTGCGGATGCCCTGGCTGATGTCGTACGTGTCGACCAGCAGCGTGGTGTCCTTGCCCAGCGTGGCGACCTGCGAGGCGAACGCCGCCCGCTCGTCGTCGTGCAGCAGGGTGAACGCGTGCGCCGCCGTGCCCGCCGTCGGGATGCCGTAGCGCGCGCCGGCCGCGAGGTTGGATGTGAACCGGAACCCGGCCAGGTACGCGGACCGCGCCGCAGCCACCGCCGCCTCCTCGTGTGCCCGACGCGACCCCATCTCGATCAGCGTCCGGCCCCGCGCCGCGGTCACCATCCGGGCCGCCGCGGCGGCCACCGCGCAATCGTGGTTGAGCACGGACAGCGCCACCGTCTCCAGCACCACGCATTCGGCGAAGCCACCGGAGACGGTGAGGATCGGTGAACCGGGGAAGAACAGCTCACCCTCGGCGTACCCGTCGATGTCGCCGGTGAAGCGGTAGTCGGTGAGCCACGCCGCCGCCGTCTCGTCGACCACCCCGGTCCGCAGCAGGAAATCGACCTCGGTGGGGTCGAACCGGAAGTCGCGGATCAGCTCGATCAGCCGGGCCGTCCCGGCGACCACGCCATACCGGCGGCCGCTGGGCAGCCGGCGGCTGAACACCTCGAAGACGCACCGGCGGTCGGCGGTGCCGTCTTTCAGTGCCGCGCTGACCATGGTCAGCTCGTAGTGGTCGGTCAGGAGCGCGGGGCGGTGGTTGCTCACCGCCCCAGCCTAAGGTTCAGCTCGGGTCGCCGCCGTCGTGGCCCGGGATCGAGCGCAACGCCGCCCACAGTTCGGCCCGGCCGGTGACGCCGAGCTTGGCGTAGATCCGCTGGAGGTGGTTCTCCACGGTGCGCGCCGAGAGGAAGAGCCGTTCGGCGATGGCCCGGCTGGGAGCGCCGTGCGCGGCGAGGCGCGCCACCTGCCATTCCCGCTCGGTGAGCACTGGCGCGCCGGCCTGGAGCGCCGGCGTTCGGATCAGGTCACAGCGCCCGAGCAACCCGGCGAGGCGTTCCCGGGCGTCGTTGGCGGCGGCCGAGTGCTGCCGGCGCAGCCGTTGAACGGCCTGGGAGGTGGCCTCTGCGGCGTACACGGTCAACTCCAGGGCGGCGTAGTCGTCGGCGACCGCCAGCAGATCGGTGGGGGAGTCGGTCACCGCGGCGCGGGCGTGCCGGGCCAGCAGCGGCGGGAGCACCCCGTCGACCCGCTCGGAGAGCTCGGCGAGGCGCTGCGCGACGGTGCGGCGGCTGCCGTCGGAGCAGGTGGGGCCGACAGCCATGCCCGCCTGGTCGAGTCGGACGAGGTCGTGCAGGACATGCACCTCGTGCCCGGCGAAGCCGTCGGAGCGCAGCCGGTCCACCAGGTCACCGAGGTGTTTGATCGCGCCCGGCAGGTCGCCCGAGGCGGCGAGCGACGCGCCCCGGGCCTGCTCCAGCCACGGGTAGAGCACCGCCATGCCCGGCGCGTGCGTGCGGTCGGCTTCGGCCATCGCCGCAACCGCCTGCGCGGCGTCACCGCGCAGCGCCGCCGCCTGGGCGCGTTCGGCCTGGGCCAGACCGGCGTAGACCCGGCTCGTGGCCAGTACCGCGCAGGCACCCAGCGAGGTACGCATGGCCGCATCGCTCTGCCCACGCAGCCGGGCCGCGTACGCCTGGAGGATGGCCAGGTAGCCGGTGCCGAGGCGGAAGTCGCCGGCTCCGGCGAGGTCGGCGAACTCGTCGGCCACGATCGCGTCGATCCCGGCCAGGTCGCCGGTGAGCATGAGCCGGGTGCCTCGGGCCAGTTCCAGGGCCAACTGGAGGTACGGCATGTCGGTGCGCCAGCTCGCCGCGGCCGAGTGCACCTGGGCGATCGCCGTACCGCTGCGGGTCAGCTCGCCCTGCGCGGCCTGAACGTACGCGATGGTGGAGCGGGCCAGCTCGCGGGCGGCGACGCCCGCCGCCGGACGGTCGAGCACCCGTCGGCTGAGCTGCACGGCGGTGGCCGTGTCCAGGCGGTGCAGGCGCATGATCGCCTCGAATGCGTGCACCCGGGACCGGTCGGCGGAGTCGCTGAGCTGCTCGGCTCGGCTTGCGATCTCCTCCACCGTGGACTGCCGGCTCAGCCCCCAGTAGCTGACCATGCCGCGTACGGTCAGCCACCGGCAGAGCCGCCGCTCGTCGCCGGGCTCGGGGGTGACCGCGTCGAGGACGTCGATCGCCTCGTCGGGCCGGTCGGCGAACATCAGGATGGTGGCCAGCAGCTCCGCCGCGTCGTAGCCGCCGTCGGTGTGCAGCGCGGCCCGTGCCAGGCGGGTCGCCAGCGGCACGTCGTAGCGGGTGAACGCCTGCACCGCGGCGTCCAGCAGCAGAGCTGGATCCTGTGCGGTGCCCGAGTCGAGTCGCCAGACCGCCACCCGCAGCAGGTCGTCGCGTCGGCGTTTGCCGACCTGCTCGAGCAGCTCGGCGAGGTGTGCCTGAAGCCGGCGGGTGCGGCTGACCGGGCAGCGACGGCGCATCACCTCGCCGTAGAGCGGGTGTGCCAGCCGGACGTTGGTGCGCCGGTCGTGCTGGAGGACGGTGATCAGCCCGCGTTCCTCGGCGGTCTCCACGTCCGACTGTTCGGCGGCCTGCCTCAGGAGGTGCAGGCCCAGTGGTTCGCCGAACGCGACCAGCTCGACGACCGCGCGGACGCCGTCGGTGAGTTTGCCGACCCGGGTGTCGATGAGGTCGGTCAGGTTGGGCGCCAGTTCCAGTCGCCCGGTCCACTTCCAGATCCCGTACGTGCGCTTCAACTCGGCGCTGCCGTTGGCGGCGTGCACCAGCTCGCGCAGCAGCAGCGGGTTGCCGGCCGACAGCCGGCCGAGCCGGTCGGCGGAGTTGGCGTCGACCGGGCCGCCCAGGATCGCCGCCAGCAGGTCGGTGGTCTCCTCCTGCGGCATCGGGGTCAGCTCGACGTGCTCGACCAGGTCGTCGGTCCAGAGTGCGCGGATCGGCAGCGGGATCTGCTCACCGTCGCGCAGGGTGCCGACCACTGTGGCGTTCTCTGCGCGGGCGACGAGATGCACGAGTGCGGCCGAGGGCGGATCGAGCAGGTGGGCGTCGTCGATGGCGAGCACGATCCGTCGACCGGCCGCCTGCTGTTGCAGCACGTTGAGCGCCCAGCGCAGGATGCCGGCGGGGGAGAGGCCCTGCGGCTGCTCGGCGGGGAGGACCTGGACGAGCCCACCGAACGGCAGCGCCGCAGTGGTGGCGCTGGCGGCGATGGACCAGATCGCGAACCGGTCGGTGGGCAACGCGCCCACGCCCTCGCGCAGCAGGCGACTCTTGCCGATGCCAGCGCTGCCGCTGAAGAAGAGCCCGCGGCCGGCCTCGCCGGTCACGGCCTCCAGCAAACGGTTGAGCTCATCCGTGCGGCCGACGAACTCCCATCGACTCATTCGCGCAGCATATCGACCGGAATCCGTCCGCGCCCGCACCGTCACCGTGCGAAGTTGAGTAATCGCACAATTACCGCTGAGTATTCGAGGTGTTCCGCCCGGTCGTCGGCCCGCCCGTAGTCTTCCGACATCCGATTGACGTACCGGAAATTCCGCGACCGGGTCTCCGGTCACCCGCAACGGGAGGCACCTGATGAAGCAGGGCCCTCTCCCCTCGGTCGATTCGCCGGACGACATGACCGGCCCAGCAGACCTACCGACCTGCGGCCCCCTCCCCACCCGGGTCGGCGTGTCCGGCGCCGCCCCGGATGAGCCGCTCGGTGTGGTCGCCGTTGGCCCGGCCGGTGCTGAGCGGCGTGCTGTGCTGGCCACCCTGCTCGAGCTCGACCCGGTCATGCTCACAGTGCCGGCGGGCAGTTGGTTGGTGATGCGCGACGCCAAGGTGCCCACCCGGGCGGCGTTCGTGCCCGGTTACCGGCAGCCGCACTCGTACGGCGCGGACCGGGACGCCGCCGGTCCGGCGTTGGCCCGCCCGCCCCGGCGTGTCGAGCTGAGCGTGCCCCAGCCGCTGCTGCGGCACTTCACCCTGGTCGACGTTCCGGACACCGCCACCCTCGGTGTGTCCGGCACCCGGGTGCTGCTCGAAGCGGTGGGCCGGGCCGGCGCGATGCTCTTCGTGATCGCCGCCGACCAGGCCTTCACCGCCGCCGAGTTGAACCTGCTCGCCGAAGTCGCCCCGACCTCGGTGGAGGTCGTCTTCGCGGTCACCCCGGGCGCGGCGGGCTGGGCTCCGCTGGCCGACGGCACGGCGACTACGGAGGGCGCGGGGGCGTCCGTCCCGCCGGTCGGGGGTGCGGAGACCGAGGTGGATGCGGTCGCGGTCACTGTGGAGGCGCATCGGGCGGCGCTCCTGGCCGCCGTGCCGGCGCTGGCCGGCGCGCGGTGGTTCCCGGTCGACGGGGCCGACACCGCCGCCGACCTGCGGCGGGCGCTGGTGGGTTGGGCGTCGCGTGAGGGGTTGCAGCGGGCCAGCGTCGACCCGCCGATCCTGCCGGGCCAGCAGGGCCGCGTGGCCGTGGCCGCCGATCCGGGCGACTGGTCCGAGCGGCTCGACCGCCATGCCCGCTCGTGTGCTCAGCGGATCCGCCAGCACCTCGCCCTGGAGTTGGCGAACATCCACCTTCGGGCCGTTCAGGAGATCGTGTTCGGAGTCGGCCTTGCCGGCCTACCGGATCTTCTCGACCGTGAGATGGCGGCGCTGTCGTTGTTGGCGACCGCGCAGTGCGATCAGGCGGTGCGCGGCATCATGACCGACGTCGCGTCCCAGGTGCTCGGCGCGCCGCCGGCCGAAGGCGTGCGCCGCCGGATCGCCACCGCTGTGCAGTACGGCCTGGCCGATCACCGGCCCGGCCACGAATTGGACAAGGTGCTGTTGATCACCAGCACGGCGGGCGTGGCCGAGTTGACCGGCCTGGAGGCGATCGACGCCGCCGCCAGCTATCCGATGGCGTCCCGGGACGAGGTGCTCCCGCCCATTGCGGTGGCGCTCTCCGGCGGGTGCTGGCAGCAGTGGCGTACGCCGGGCAACGGCGACCACAGCGCGGCGCGAGCCTGGTCCCAGCGGGCGGTGCGCGAGGTCGAGTTGGGGTTGTCCAGGGAGATCTCCCGACGGTTCGAGGTGATCCGCCTCTCGCTGGGCGTGGTGCTCTCCGATGCAGTCGATCACGGCATTCTGCTCGCCTGACGGCGCGCCCACCGGTTGGTCCGGGTCCGGGCCGGACCCCGCCGCCGATGGCGTCCGAGGCGGGTCGGGAGGGCCCGGGGTGGGTGATCCGCGCCGGTCCGGCGTTCCGGTTCCTCGGTTCCGGGAAACCGGTGGCACGATGGGGGGCATGGCGGCTCCGCAGGTTGTACCGGTCGAGACGCCGGACACTGACGAGGTGCCGGCGTCCGACCGGCAGTGGGTGACGATCGTGTGGGACGACCCGGTCAATCTGATGACGTACGTGACCTGGGTCTTCCAGAAGCTTTTCGGCTACAGCCGGGAGAGGGCCGAACAGCTGATGCTGGACGTGCACCACAAGGGCCGTGCCGTGGTCTCCACCGGTGCCCGCGAACGGATGGAGCACGACGCGTCGCAGCTGCACGCGTACGGGCTGTGGGCGACGGTGGACAGATCATGAGCATGTTCCATCGCCAGGCCGGTCACTATGTCGCCGTCTTCGCCGTCGACGAGGTGCGGGTGCTGCGCAAGGTCGCCTCCGAGGTGGTGGGTCTTCTCACCGACGGCTTCGACCACACCGACCCGGTGGTCGGTCGGCTCTTTCCGGCGGTCTACCCGCAGGACGCTCCGGGCACCGCCGAGTTTCGCCGCTACACCGAGGGCGACCTGAAGACCGCGAAGATCGATCAGGCGGGGGCGATCCTGGCCGCGTTGCCGGACGAGGCCGGCGGCGAGGTGCGGCTGGACGCCGAGGCCGCCGAGGCGTGGTTGCGGGCGCTGAACGACGCGCGGCTCGCGATGGGCGTCCGCCTGGAGATCAAGGACGGCACGGATCTGGGCGAGGAGCTGGACGACGCTGTCGCTGAGGACCCGGGTTCCAGCCGGGTGTTCCAGCTTTCGGTCTACGCCTATCTCGGGTATCTACAGGAGTCGCTGCTCAACGCCTTGATCGACTAAGGGTGACCGGCACCACTTCGGCCTGTGCCCGGCAGGCGTTAGGCTGGTGCACGTGCTGAGCATCGACCGGTCGATCATTGACGCGATCGTCGCCCACGCGCGCCGGGATCACCCTGACGAGGCGTGCGGCGTGGTCGCCGGTCCCGTCGGCAGCGACACCCCGACCCGGCACATCCCGATGGACAACGCGGCGCGGTCGATGACCTTCTACGAGTTCGACTCGATGGAGCATCTGCGCGTGTGGCGGGAGATGGACGACCGGGACGAGGAGCCCGTCGTCATCTACCACTCGCACACCGCCACCGAGGCGTACCCGTCGCGGACGGACGCCGCCTTCGCCGGTGAGCCGGGGGCGCACTACCTGCTCGTCTCGACCCGTGAGCCCGACTCGGAGGAGATCCGGTCGTTCCGGATCGTCGACGGCGTGATCACCGAGGAGCCGGTCCGTGTCGTGGAGGCCGGTGTCGACCCGCACGCCGTCCAGTCCTACATGTTCGGGCAGAGCCCGGCGACGGTCGATTACGAGTGTTCCGGCCGCTGACCTGTCAGCGCCGCAGCCATCTCGTCCCGTCACCGTAGGCACACCCGATCGAGGAGTTCCCCATCATGGCTATTGAAGTTCGCATCCCCACCATCCTGCGCAGCTACACCGGCGGCGCCAAGGTCGTCGACGGCACCGGCGACACGCTCGCCGATCTGCTCACCGACCTGGATTCCCGGCACGGCGGTCTGCGCGGCCGGCTGATCACCGACGCGGGCACGCTGCACCGCTTCGTCAACGTCTACGTCAACGACGAGGACGTCCGCTTCCTCGGTGCCCTCGACGCGAAGCTCTCCGACGGCGACAGCGTCACCATCCTGCCGGCGGTGGCCGGCGGCGCGTTCGGCTTCGCTGCGGCGGCGGCGATCAGCTCGCACAGCATCAGCTCGCAGGGTGCCGTCGACGCGGTGGCCCGCGACGCCGTCGCGGCTCGCTGAGGTCGGCCGCCATGGCGCGGTACGACAGCCTGCTCGACGCCTGCGGGGGTACGCCGCTGGTCGGCCTGCCCCGACTGTCCCCGACGGCGCCCGAGGGGGCTCCTCCGGTGCGGCTCTGGGCCAAGCTGGAGGACCGCAACCCCACCGGCAGCATCAAGGACCGCGCGGCGCTGTTCATGGTCGGGGCGGCGGAGGAGGCTGGCCGGCTCCGCACGGGTGACACCATCCTTGAGCCGACGAGCGGCAACACCGGCATCTCGTTGGCCATGGTGGCGAAGATGCGCGGCTACCGGCTGGTCTGCGTGATGCCGGAGAACGTCTCCACCGAGCGGGTGCAGCTGCTCCGGATGTACGGGGCCGAGATCATCTTCTCGCCGGCGGCGGGTGGTTCCAACCAGGCGGTCGCCACGGCGAAGCAGATCGCTGTCGAGCACCCCGACTGGGTGATGCTCTACCAGTACGGCAACGAGGCGAACGCGCGGGCGCACTACGAGACGACTGGGCCGGAGCTGCTGCACGACCTGCCCAGCATCACGCACTTCGTGGCCGGGCTGGGCACCACCGGCACCCTGATGGGCACCGGGCGTTATCTGCGGGAAAAGGTCGAGGGCATTCAGATCGTGGCTGCCGAGCCGCGCTACGGCGAGTTGGTCTACGGGCTGCGCAACATCGACGAGGGGTACGTTCCGGAGCTCTACGACGCCTCGGTGCTCTCCCGGCGGTTCTCGGTCGGCACCCGGGACGCGGTGTTGCGTACCCGCCAGCTGGTGGAGGTGGAGGGCATCTTCGCCGGTTTCTCCACCGGTGCGATCCTGCACGCCGCGCTGGCGGTGGCGCACGAGGCGGTGCGCGACGGCCGGCGTGCCGATGTGGCCTTCGTGGTCTGCGACGGTGGATGGAAGTACCTGTCCACCGGCGCGTACGGCGGCACCCTCGCCGACGCCGAGGACGCCCTGGAGGGGCAGCTCTGGGCCTGACCGATCTGGTCTGCCGACTACGGGCCGTCGACATTCGTCGACGGCCCGTCCGCGTTTTGAGGTACCGCGAGCAGGTGTCACGTTCGTGACAACTTCCGTTGGATGATTCTTGCTGCCGGGTGCGCCAGCGTAGGCTGCGCAGCGTGGCGTACGCGTCGGTAGAGATCATGGCTGGGACTATCGCCGGCACAGCTGCTACTGACAGTGACAGCGAGACCACTCGATGCGACTGACTGTTCTGGGGAGCGCCGGCAGTTTCCCTGGCCCCGAGTCGCCCTGCTCGGCCTACCTCGTCGAGGCCGACGGTTTCCGGCTCCTGGTCGACTTCGGCTCGGGGTCGCTGTCCAGCCTCCAGCGGTACGCGGGGTTGCACGCCCCGGACGCCATCCTGCTGACCCACCTGCACTGTGATCACATGTTCGACGCCGTGCTCTACGTGGTGGTGCGCCGGTACGCCCCGGACGGCCCCTACCCGGCGCTGCCGGTGTACGCGCCCGCCGGTGCGCCGGACCGGCTCAGCGCCGCCTACGGGGACGACGGTTCGGTGGAGGACGTGTACCAGTTCTACGCGCTCCAGCCGGGCACCTTCCCGATCGGCCCGTTCGCCGTCACCGTCGACCGGGTCAACCACCCCGTCGAGACGTACGGTGTGCGGCTGGAGCACGACGGCCGTTCGCTGTGCTACTCGTCGGACACCGCGCCCTGTGAGGCGCTGCTGCGGCTGGCCCAGAACGCCGACGTGTTCCTCTGCGAGGCCAGTTACCTCGACGGCGTGGACAATCCGCCGGATCTGCACCTGACCGGCCGGGAGGCCGGCGAGGCGGCGACCAAGGCCGCTGTGGGTCGACTTCTGCTCACCCACCTGGTGCCCGCCTGGGGCAGCGAGGCGCACACGTTGGAGTCGGCCGCCGCCGCGTACAGCGGGCCGCTCGAAGTGGTCCGGCCCGGCGCCAGCTACGACATCTGACGCACCGGGTCCCGGTTCGCGGGGCCTGGGCCGCGGTCTTGTGCCGTACTGTTCGCCGGCCGGTCAGCGGGCGGTCGTCTGGCGCACCAGTGGCACGCGCACGGTGTGGGCATGCGGATCGCCATCGTGACCGAGTCGTTCCCACCTGATGTGAACGGCGTCGCGCACTCCGTGGTGCAGACGGCGGAGCACCTGCTCGATCGGGGCCATGAGCCGGTGGTCATCGCCCCCGCCCCGCCGGGTGCCGGCCGGCAGGGCATCGACCGGCTGCCGTACCCGGTGGTGCGCATCCCGAGCGTGCCGCTGCCCCGCTACCAGGGCTTCCGACTGGGTGTGCCGACCACCGCCCGACTGACCGGGGCGCTGCTGTCGGCCGAGCCGGACGTGGTCCACCTGGCCAGTCCGTTCGTCCTGGGCGCCCGGGCGGCCACGCTGGCCAGCCGGCACGGGTTGCCCATGGTGGCGGTCTACCAGACCGATGTGGCGGCGTACGCGCGGGCGTATCGGGTCAGTTGGGGCGAGGCGGCGGCGTGGCGGCGGATCCGCGAGATCCACAACTCGGCGCAGCGCACCCTCGCCCCCTCCACCCGGGCCGCCGCCGACCTCATCGCGAACGGGGTGC
>NZ_JBEYSL010000223.1:0-10661 GCF_040642735.1 Micromonospora sp. NPDC047753
GTCGTCAGCTCGGTGACCTGGTCGCCCTCGTCGCCCAGCGAGGTCTCCCCGGTCACCCTCTCGGCCGTGGTGCAGAACATCGGCTCAGCGTCCGCCGGTGCGACGACAGTGAACTTCAGCCTGGCCGGCGCGGTCGTCGGCAGCGCCTCGGTGGGCGCGCTGGCCGCAGGCGCCTCGACCACTGTGTCGTTCAACGCCGGTACCCGGCCGATGGGCAGCTACGCCGTCTCGGCGGTGGTCGACCCGGCGAACACGATCGTCGAGCAGAACAACGGCAACAACAGCTTCACGGCAGCGTCGCCGCTGGTGGTGGCGCAGGCACCGGGCCCGGACCTTCAGGTGCTCAGCATCGCCTCGAACCCGCCGAACCCGGCCGTCGGGGCGTCCGTCACCTTCACCGTGACGGTTCGCAACCGGGGCACCACCGCGACCGGCGCGACCACCGTCACCCGACTGGTGGCGGGCAGCACCACGCTCAACACCAACACCGCCTCGATCGCCGCCGGCGCGACGGTCACCGTGGCCGTCAGCGGCACCTGGACCGCCACCAGCGGCGGCGCCACCCTCACCGCCACCGCCGACGCCACGAACGTGGTCGCCGAGACCAACGAGACCAACAACGCGTTCAGCCAGTCGATAGTGGTCGGGCGTGGGGCAGCCGTCCCGTACGTCTCCTACGAGGCGGAGGCCGGTCGTTACCAGGGCACGCTGCTGGAGACCGACGCCCTGCGGACGTTCGGACACACCAACTTCGCCAGCGAGTCGTCCGGTCGCAAGTCGGTACGGCTCACCAGCACCGGCCAGTTCGTCGAGTTCACCTCGGCCAACCAGGCCAACTCCATAGTGGTGCGCAACTCCATCCCGGACGCGCCCGGTGGCGGCGGCATCGAGGCGACCATCAGCCTCTACGTCAACGACGTCTTCTCCCGGAAGTTGACACTGTCGTCGAAGCACAGCTGGCTCTACGGCAACACCGACGGGCCGGAGGCGCTGACCAACACCCCGCAGGCCGACGCCCGGCGGCTCTTCGACGAGTCGAACGCGCTGCTGGCGCAGTCGTACCCGGCCGGCACCCGGTTCAAGTTGCAGCGCGACTCGGGTGACACCGCTTCCTTCTACGTCATCGATATGATCGACCTGGAGCAGGTGGCGGGGCCGGCGAGCCAGCCGGCCGGCTGCACCTCGATCACCTCGTACGGCGCGGTTCCGAACGACGGAATCGACGACACCGCAGCCATCCAGCGGGCGGTGACCGACGACCAGAACGGTGTCATCAGCTGCGTCTGGATCCCGGCCGGGCAGTGGCGGCAGGAGCAGAAGATCCTGACCGACGACCCGCTGAACCGGGGCACGCACAACCAGGTCGGCATCAGCAACGTCACGATCCGGGGCGCCGGCATGTGGCACTCGCAGCTCTACACGCTGACCGAGCCGCAGAACGTGGTGGGCGGCATCAACCACCCGCACGAGGGCAACTTCGGCTTCGACATCGACAAGAACACCCAGATCTCCGACATCGCCATCTTCGGCTCGGGCCGGATCCGCGGCGGTGACGGCAACGCCGAGGGTGGCGTCGGTCTGAACGGTCGCTTCGGCGCCGGCACGAAGATCAGCAACGTCTGGATCGAGCACGCCAACGTGGGCGTCTGGGTGGGTCGCGACTACGACAACATCCCCGACCTGTGGGGGCCGGCCGACGGGCTGGACTTCAGCGGCATGCGGATCCGCAACACGTACGCCGACGGCATCAACTTCAGCAACGGCACGCGCAACTCGCGGGTGTTCAACTCGTCGTTCCGCACCACTGGCGACGACGCGCTCGCCGTCTGGGCCAACCCGTACGTCAAGGACCGCAACGTCGACATCGCCCACGACAACCACTTCGTCAACAACACCATCCAGCTGCCCTGGCGGGCGAACGGCATCGCCATCTACGGCGGTTACGACAACTCGATCCAGAACAACCTGATCTACGACACCGCCAACTACCCGGGCATCATGCTGGCGACCGACCACGACCCGCTGCCGTTCTCCGGCACGACGCTGATCGCGAACAACGGGCTCTACCGCACCGGCGGCGCGTTCTGGAACGAGGACCAGGAGTTCGGTGCCATCACGATCTTCCCGGCCACCAGGGACATCGTCGGGGTCACCGTCCGGGACACCGACATCATCGACTCGACCTTCGACGGCATCCAGTTCAAGAACGGTGGCGGCAACATCCCGAACGTCGCCATCACCAACGTACGGATCGACAAGTCCAACAACGGTGCCGGCATCCTCGCGATGAGCGGCGCGCGTGGTAACGCCAACCTGACGAACGTGACAATCACCAACTCGGCCGACGGCAACATCGTCATCCAGCCGGGCTCGCAGTTCGTCATCACCGGCGGCTAGTTCGCCGCTTGATCAACACGGCTTCAGTGAAGTCGGGGTGTCCGCGGACTGCGGACACCCCGATTTCCATGAAGCCGAGTCGATCGCTTCGTCGCGTTCGCGGCGGTGAGCCGGCCCGTGCGATGATCAAGGCCGGCTCGCTGGCGGGAGGCTGACGAATCAGGATGGGTGTCGTGACGACCGGGCTCTGCCTCGCCGTACCCGCTCTGCTCGTGCTCTGGTTGTGGGGCCGACCTCTGCTCACCGGCCGCTGGAAGACTCCGGGCTGGTTCGCCGCGACGGCCGGGCTCTCGGTCGTCGCCACCGCTGTCACCTGGTTCGTCGGCGCGTTCTCGGGTTCATCCATGAGCTCGGAGGAGTCCTGCCGACAGGCCGGCGTCACCTACGACAGTGCCTACCGCGCCGCGCACTGGCGTGAGTCGTCGCGGTGGTTCCCCCTCCACGACCGGTGCAACGCCACCTACGACCTGGTGCCCGCCTGGATCAACCCGGCCCTGGTGCTGCTGTCCCTGCTGGCCGTCCTCTGCGTCGGCGCAGCGGTCTGGTTGGCCGTCGTGCGACACCGGACCGCAACGAATCGGGCGCCGGCCCGCAGATCTTGGACACTTTCCGTTCGGCCATGACGGAAACTGTCCAAGATCTGCACGCGCCTCGCTGCGGTGCAGTCCACTCGGATAGACGGACCCGGTGTGCGATGACGCGTTTCTGGGGCTGCGGTGGCTAGGCTGACCTGAGCAGAATGTCCCGCTGAGGGGGTGAGCCCGGATGGCCCAGGCCGCGTTCGCGCCGGAGCCGGCGCCGCAGCACACCGAGCCGTCGTTCGACGTGCTGCGGTGGCACGACGAACCCTGGACTGCGCAGCTCGCCCTCGACCTGTTGCCGGAGACCAACGGCCCCAAGGTTGAGGTCCTGAGCGGAAGCGTGATCGTGACACCACACGCGGGAATCGATCATCAGTCGGTCGAGCGGGAATTGCCCTACGTGCTGCACCGTGCTGCGCGGAAGGCCGGATTCTGGGTATATCCGGAGATCAACGTCATCTCCGGGGATGACCTCTTCATCCCGGACATCGCTGTGCTGCGGAAATCAGGTGGTGGCCGCACGACGGTCCCCATCGCCGAGGCGGTGTTGTTGGGGGAAATCGTTTCGCCGGGTAACCGGCGTAAGGACGTGATCGACCGACCCCGCGAGTACGCCGCCGTCGGGGTGCCGTTCTTTCTCCGGGTGGACCTGCGTAACCGGGTGCCGACCATTGCCCTGTTCGAGCTGTCCGACGGGGAGTACCGGCCGTTGGCCGCCGCTGCGGCGGGGAGCACCTTCGCGATGCGGGAGCCGTTCGAGTTCTCCATCGATCCGGCCGAGCTGCTGGACGAGGAGGAGCCGGCGGAGGGGGAGGGCTGAGGCTCCCAGCGGGCGTGCAGCGGCGGTGGGGAAGAATGGCCGGGTGACTACCCCCCGCGACCTTGTTCTGCTCGGGTCCACCGGCTCGATCGGCACCCAGGCCATCGACATCGTCCGGCGTAACCCGGACCGGTTCCGGGTGGTCGCCGTGGGTGCCGGCGGCGGCAACGTCGAGCTGCTCGCCACGCAGGCCCTCGAACTGGGCGTCGAGGCGGTCGGGGTGGCGAAGGCGTCCGCCGCGCAGGATCTGCAACTCGCGTTCTACGCGGAGGCGAGCCGGCGCGGATGGGCCACCGGTGACTTCAAGCTTCCCAAGATCGTGGCCGGGCCGGACGCCATGACCGAGCTGGCCCAGTGGCAGTGCGACATCGTGCTCAACGGGGTGGTCGGCTCGCTGGGCCTCGCTCCTACGCTGGCCGCGCTGCGCGGTGGTCGTACCCTCGCGTTGGCCAACAAGGAATCGCTGGTGGCCGGCGGCCCGCTGGTCAAGGCCGCGGTGACGCGGCCCGGGCAGATCGTGCCGGTCGACTCGGAGCACTCGGCGCTGGCCCAGTGCCTGCGCTCCGGGACGCGGGGTGAGGTGCGGCGGCTGATCGTCACGGCCAGCGGCGGCCCGTTCCGGGGTCGGCGGCGTGACGAGTTGACGCAGGTCACACCCGAGCAGGCCCTCGCGCACCCGACCTGGAACATGGGGCCGGTCGTCACGATCAACTCGGCCAGCATGGTCAACAAAGCCCTTGAGGTGATCGAGGCGCACGAGCTGTTCGACGTGCCCTACGCCGACATCACCGTGATGGTGCACCCGCAGTCGGTGATCCACTCGATGGTCGAGTTCGTCGACGGGTCGACGATCGCCCAGGCGAGCCCACCGGACATGCGACTGCCGATCGCCCTGGGCATGGGCTGGCCCGACCGGGTCCCCGAGGCGGCCACCGCCGTCGACTGGACGGCCGCGCACACCTGGGAGTTCGCGCCGCTCGACGACGAGGCGTTCCCGGCCGTCGCCCTGGCCAAGGCCGCCGGGGAGGCCGGGCGCTGCCGGCCGGCGATCTACAACGCGGCGAACGAGGAGTGCGTGGCCGCGTTCGTGGCGGGCCGGCTGCCGTTCCTCGGCATCGTCGACACCCTCGAACGGGTGTTGGAGGAGGCTCCGGACTTCGACGAACCAGGTACCGTCGAGGACGTGCTCGCGGCCGAGTCGTGGGCGCGCGCGCATGCGCAGGAGATCATCGCGGGTTCGGTGGAAGGAGCTTGATGTCGTACCTGCTCGGGGTGGTCCTCTTCGCCCTGGCCATTCTCATCTCGGTGAGCCTGCACGAGGCGGGTCACCTGCTGACCGCCAAGGCGTTCGGGATGAAGGTCACCAAGTACTTCGTCGGTTTCGGGCCCACCATCTGGTCGTTCCGGCGGGGTGAGACCGAGTACGGCCTCAAGGGCATCCCCCTCGGCGGCTTCTGCAAGATCGTCGGGATGACGCCGCAGGACGACGATGTCGAGCCGGGCGACGAGTCCCGGGTGATGTGGCGTTACCCGGTCTGGAAGCGGACCATCGTGATGGCCGCCGGGTCGATCACGCACTTCGCGCTCGCCCTGGTCACCATCTGGATCCTGGCCGTCTCCGCCGGCCTGCCCAACCCCGACTTCCCGACCACCGACGCGCAGGCCCGCCAGGAGCCCGCCGTCATCCAGCTCAGCCAGTGCGTGGTCCCGGAGAACGCGGTCCGCGCCTGCACCTCCGCCGACGCGGCCAGCCCGGCCGCCCAGGCGCAGTTGAAGAACGGCGACCGGATCACCTCGATCAACGGCACCCCGGTCAACTCCTACGGCGACCTGCTCACCACGCTGCGCGGGCTCAAGCCGGGCGACACCGCGCAGATCGCGTACGTCCGCGACGGGCAGCCGGCCACCACCAGCACCGTGCTCGCGCAGACGCAGCGTCCGCCGCTGGACAACCCGACCGGTGCCGCCGCCCCGGTGGCCGCCCTCGGCGTCGGGCTCGTCCCCAGCACGCCCACCCGCGTGACGTACGGCCCGGTCGGGGCCTTCGGCGCCACCGCCGACTTCACCGGTCAACTGGCCGTCGGCACCGTCCAGGCACTCCAGCGCCTCCCGCAGAAGGTCCCCGCCCTGTGGACCGCCCTCACCGGCGGCGAGCGCGACATCGACACCCCGATCAGCGTGGTCGGCGCCAGCCGGCTCGGCGGCGAGGCGGTCGAGAACAACGCCTGGCTGGTCTTCTTCATGCTCTTCGTGTCGCTGAACTTCTTCATCGGCGTGTTCAACCTGCTGCCGCTGCTTCCGGTCGACGGCGGCCACATCGCCGTCGCCTGGTTCGAACGAGCCCGCTCCTGGATCTACGCCCGGATCGGCCGGGCCGACCCCGGCCGGGTGGACTACCTCAAACTGATGCCCTTCACGTACGCGGTGATCCTGATCGGTGGCGCGTTCACGCTGCTGACCATCGCCGCGGACGTCGTCAACCCCATCACGCTCTTCTCAAGGTGAGTGCCTGAAGTGACAGCTATCAGTCTCGGTATGCCCGCCGTGCCGCCCCCGCCGCTCGCTCCCCGTCGGGCCAGCCGCCAGATCATGGTCGGTTCGGTCCCGGTCGGCGGCGGTGCGCCGGTGTCCGTGCAGTCGATGACCACGACCCTCACCTCCGACATCAACGCGACCCTCCAGCAGATCGCCGAGCTGACCGCGTCCGGCTGCCAGATCGTCCGGGTGGCGGTGCCGTCCCAGGACGACGTCGAGGCGCTGCCCGCGATCGCCAAGAAGTCGCAGATCCCGGTGATCGCCGACATCCACTTCCAGCCCAAGTACGTCTTCGCCGCGATCGACGCCGGCTGCGCGGCGGTCCGGGTCAACCCGGGCAACATCCGGCAGTTCGACGACAAGGTCAAGGAGATCGCCCGTGCCGCCGGGGCCGCGGGGGTGCCGATCCGGATCGGCGTCAACGCCGGCTCGCTGGACAAGCGGCTGCTGAGCAAGTACGGCAAGGCCACCGCCGAGGCGCTCGTCGAGTCGGCGCTGTGGGAGTGCTCGCTGTTCGAGGAGCACGGTTTCCGCGACATCAAGATCTCGGTCAAGCACAACGACCCGGTCGTGATGATCCGGGCGTACCGGCAGCTCGCCGAGCAGTGCGACTACCCGCTGCACCTCGGCGTCACCGAGGCCGGGCCGGCGTTCCAGGGCACCATCAAGTCGGCGGTCGCCTTCGGAGCGCTGCTGGCCGAGGGGATCGGCGACACGATCCGGGTGTCGCTGTCCGCCCCGCCGGTGGAGGAGATCAAGGTCGGCAACCAGATCCTGGAATCCCTCGGTCTGCGCGAGCGGGGCCTGGAGATCGTCTCGTGCCCGTCCTGCGGGCGGGCCCAGGTGGACGTCTACAAGCTCGCCGAGGAGGTCACCGCCGGCCTGGAAGGGCTGCCGGTGCCGCTGCGGGTCGCCGTCATGGGCTGCGTGGTGAACGGTCCGGGTGAGGCCCGGGAAGCCGACCTCGGCGTCGCCTCCGGCAACGGCAAGGGCCAGATCTTCGTCAAGGGGCAGGTCGTCAAGACGGTGCCCGAGGCCCAGATCGTCGAGACCCTCATCGAAGAGGCGCTGCGGATCGCCGACGAGATGGGCGCCGAGCTTCCCGAGGAACTGCGCGGGCTGGTCACCGGCCCGACCGTCACCGTGCACTGATTTTCCATGTGGAAACAGCGGCCGTTCCCCGTGCGGGGAACGGCCGCTGTGCGTTTGTGCTGATCGTGCGCTGTGGTGCGGGTTGGCGCTGTGGTGCGGCCTGGCGCTGTGGTGCGGCCTGGCGTCACTCGGATTCGGCGAGGATCGCGTACAGCTTGCGCCGGGTCTCGTCGAGCACCTGGGCGGCCCGCTCACGCTGGTCGTCGGTGCCGTTCATCATCACCTGGCGCAGAGCGTTCATCGCCTGCGTGCCGGAGTCACGGATGTCGTGCCAGCTGCTCACCGTGCCCTGGGCGACGTCCGCCCACGGCGGGGTCTGCGCGGCTTCGGTCGCCTCCGCCTGACCGGCCTCGGTGACGGTGAACCGCTTCCGCCCACCACCGGAATCCTCGGTGCTGGCGACGATCACGCCCTCGTCCTCCAGGAGCTGGAGGGTGGGGTAGATCGAGCCGGGGCTTGGCCGCCACGCACCGCCGGTGCGGGAGTCGATCTCCTGGATCATCTCGTAGCCGTGCATTGGCCGCTCGGTGAGCAGGGCCAACACGGAGGCTCGAACGTTGGGTCGTCGGCCCCGACCCCGACCACGGCCCCGGCCGCCCCAGGGGCCGCCGTGTCCGTGCTCGTGGCCATGGCCGTGCGGACCGGGCGGGACCGGTGGGAAGCCGAACCCCCGCATCCGGGCCTCGTGCATCGGGTGGTGCTGTCGGTGGAACCTCATGGGGCTCTTCCTTCCGTAGGACTATCGCTGATGCATCAACGATATATCGGCAATGCATCGCCGACAACCCCGATCTAACAAACCGTACGTACGTCTTGTTAGGGTGTCGGTCATGCGCCTGCTTCCCCCGCCGGGTCCGGCCCGGGTCCTCACCCTCGGCACTCTGGTCAAGACCGTGGGGCGGGGCCTCTGGCTCGTCGCCAGCGCGCTCTTCCTCACCCGGTCGGTCGGCCTGTCGGCCACCCAGGTCGGCATCGGGCTGACCATCTCGGCCCTGGTCGGTGTGTTGGCCAGCGCCCCGAGCGGCTACCTGGCCGACCGCGTCGGCCCACGCGGCGTGCAGGTCGGCGCGCTGTTCGCCGCCGGCACCCTGACCGTCGGCCTGGTCGCCGTCCGGTCGTTCCCCACGTTCGTGCTGGTGGGAGCCGCCACCGCGCTTGCCGACGCGGTCGAGAGAGGTGCCCGCGGCGCGTTGATCGCCGGAGCGATCCCGGCCGACCAGCGGGTCCGCACCCGCGCCTACCTGCGAGCCACCACGAACGTCGGGATCTCCGTCGGCGCCGTCCTCGGCGGCTTCGCCATCGCCGCCGACACCCGGACCGGGTACGTCGCGCTGATCCTGGCCTCGGCGGGGACATCCCTGGCAGCAGCGGTGGTCTTCCTTCGACTACCCACCGTCGCCCCGGTCGCCGCTCCGACGCACGGCCCTCGGCTGGTCGCCCTACGGGACCGCCCGTTCCTCGCCTTCACCCTGGTCGACGGGCTGATGTCGATGCACTTCAGTCTGCTCACCATCGCCCTGCCGTTGTGGATCGCCGGCCACACCCAGGCCCCAGCCTGGATGATCTCCGCGTTGACGCTGGTCAACACCGTGGCGGTGGTGCTCCTTCAGGTACGCGCCGCGGGCACCGCCGCCACCCTGCCCGGAGCCGCCCGCGCCGCTCGTCGAGCGGGCGTGGCCATCGCCCTGGCCTGCGTACTCTTCGCCGCCAGCGGCGCGCTGCCCACCGCCGGGGCGGTGGGCCTGCTCGGCCTCGGGGCGCTCGCGCACGTCACCGGAGAACTGTGGCACTCGGCCGCCGGCTGGGGGATCTCCTTCGGGCTGGCACCGGCGGACGCCCAGGGGCAGTACCAGGGGGCGTACGGCATGGGCTACGAGCTGGGCAAGATGCTCGCACCGGTAGTGGTGACCACCCTGGCCCTCGGCTGGGGCGTACCCGGCTGGCTCGTACTCGGTGCCCTGTTCCTCCTGCTCGGAGCCCTGGTGCCCCCGGTCGTCCGGTGGGCCGGGCGGACCCGGCCTCGGGTAACCGGTGCCGGCCTTGTCACTCGACCGGCGAAGCGGGGGGCTGATCTGGCAGGCTGATAGCCGTGCTGACGGTGCCGGTACGCCAACTGGGGGAATCGGAGCGCCGCGCGGTCGAGCGACTGCTCGACCATGACCCGTTCGCGGGCGCGCAGGTCGCCGAGCGCATCGCCGCGCGCGGACTCTCGTGGTGGCGGGCCGAGGGCAGAATCCTGGGGTACGGAGCCCGCCGCAACCTCGAATCACTCTGCTGGCTCGGCGGCAACCTCACGCCGGTGCTGGCCAGCGACGCCGCGGTGGCTGCCTTCGCCGACCTGCTCGCAGGCGAGGAGCGGCTCTGTTCCTCCATCGTCGGCCGGGCCGATGCCGTCCTCGGCCTGTGGGACCGCCTCTCCGACACGTGGGGGCCAGCGCGAGACGTTCGCCCCAATCAGCCACTGCTGGTCACCGACACGCTGCCACCCGTACCGGCCGATCCGGAGGTACGCCAGGTTCGCTCCGGCGAGGTCGACCGGCTCTTCCCGGCGGCGGTGGCCATGTACACCGAAGAGGTTGGCGTCTCCCCGCTTGCCGAGGACGGCGGACGCAGCTACCGCCGACGGGTCAACGACCTGGTCCGCACCGGTCGCGCGTACGCCCGCATCATCGACGGCAAGGTCGTGTTCAAGGCCGAGTTGGCAGTGGTCACCAAACGGACGGCGCAGATCCAGGGCGTCTGGGTGGCACCGGAGTGGCGAGGCCGGGGGATCGCCACCGCCGCCATGGCAGCCGTGGTCCGCGACGCGCTGCTGCGGGTCGCCCCCACCGTCAGCCTGTACGTGAACGACTTCAACCTCCCGGCCCGCCGCGTCTACGAGCGCTGTGGCTTCCAGCCGATCGGCACCCTGGCCACCGTCCTCTTCTGACCGCTGCCGGTGCGGGTGGTGATGCATCCCCGTAGATTTTGGACAGTTTCCGTTCTCGCCTAACGGAAAGTGTCCAAGATCTGCTGAGAGCCACCGACAGCATTCGCTCTGCCGACGCGCATCTGCTTCCGGGCTCGCCCGACGTCGCGGCACCTGCGAGCAATGACCAACGGCATGTGCCTGCCAGACGGAAACGGAAGCGCCGCTGGCCCGCCCCCCCCGGTGTTTGGGGGTGCGGCCCCCCGGC
>NZ_JBEYSL010000224.1:0-10651 GCF_040642735.1 Micromonospora sp. NPDC047753
GCCGCTCGCCTCGCCGGGCTGGTCGAGCGGGGGGAGCGACTTCGCTGCTCCTGGACCGGCACACCCCTGCCGGCGCCGAGCTGCACCACGACCTGCACGCCGAGGCGATGCCCGACGCGGACGACTTCGACGACTTCGTGCTGCACCTCGACGGGTACCTGTGCGAGGTCAAGGACGTGCAGATCCGCGACGGGCTGCACATCCTCGCCGACGCGCCCACCGGTGAGCCCCTGGTCAACCTGGTCCTCGCGGTGCTGCGCGCCCCGCAGATCTGGGGCGGGGCCCGCGCCCTGCCTGGCCTGCGACAGGCCCTCGCCGTCGCGTACTCCCTCGACGAGCAGGAACTGCTCGCGTCGCCGGGACAGCGACTGACACTGCCCGCGGCGCTGACCGACGTGGTGGACGGGCCGGCCGGCACCGCCGCCGACGCGATCGATCTGATCGAGGCCCTCGCCCGGCGGCTGGTCGTCGGCATGGAGACCCTGGACTGGGCAGTGGACACCATCGACGCCGTGGTGACGGAGGTGACCGGTCGGTCGATCCCGGACGTCGCCGCGGTGCTGCACTTCGCCGCCACCGAGCTGGTGCCCCGACTGGACCGGACCAGCGACGAGCTGACCAACACCCTCGGGGCGCTGGACGGCAGGTTCGTGCCGCCCGGCCCGTCCGGCTCACCCACCCGGGGCCTGGTCAACGTGCTGCCCACCGGCCGCAACTTCTACTCCGTCGACCCGAAGGCCATCCCCAGCCGCAACGCCTGGGACGTCGGGGTGGCCCTCGCCGACTCACTGCTGGCCCGGCACCTCGCCGACACCGGCGCGTACCCCCGCTCGGTGGGGTTGACCGTCTGGGGCACCAGCGCGATGCGCACCCAGGGCGACGACATCGCCGAGGTGCTCGCGCTGCTGGGCTGCCGGCCGGTCTGGGACGACAGGTCCCGGCGGGTGACCGGCATCGAGGTGGTGCCGACCGCCGAGCTGGGCCGCCCGCGCGTCGACGTCACAGTGCGCATCTCCGGCTTCTTCCGCGACGCGTTTCCGCACGTGGTGGCGCTGCTCGACGACGCCGTCCGGCGGGTCGCCGCCCTGGACGAGCCGGACGAGGAGAACTACCTGCGGGCGCACGTCGCCGCCGACCTCGCCGAGCACGGCGACGAGCGACGGGCCACCGCCCGGATCTTCGGCTCGAAGCCCGGCGCGTACGGCGCTGGTCTGCTGCCCCTGATCGACGCCCGGACCTGGCGCAGCGACGCCGACCTGGCCGAGGTGTACGCGGTGTGGGGCGGCTACGCGTACGGCCGGGGCCTGGACGGGCGGGAGGCGCGCGCCGACATGGAGCGCTCGTTCGCCCGGATCGCGGTGGCGGTGAAGAACCAGGACACCCGTGAGCACGACATCGTCGACTCCGACGACTACTTCCAGTACCACGGTGGGATGGTGGCGATGGTCCGCCACCTCACCGGCACGTCACCACAGGCGTACGTGGGTGACTCGGCGATGCCGCACGACGTGCGCACCCGCACGCTGGGCGAGGAGACCCGGCGGGTGTTCCGGGCCCGGGTGGTCAACCCGAAGTGGATCGCCGCGATGCGCCGGCACGGCTACAAGGGCGCGTTCGAGCTGGCGGCCACAGTGGACTACCTGTTCGGATACGACGCCACCGCCGGCGTTGTCGACGACTGGATGTACGAGCACCTGGCCGCCGCGTACCTCTTCGACGAGACCACCCGGGAGTTCCTGGAGCAGTCCAACCCGTGGGCGTTGCGCGGCATCACCGAACGCCTGTTGGAGGCTGCCGACCGGGGGCTGTGGGCCAAGCCGGAGCCGGCCACCCTGGACCGGTTGCGCGACACGTACCTGGCCAGTGAGGGCGACCTGGAGGACCGGGTGTGAGCGCGAGGAGTGAGCCGGTTCTGCGAGCCCCGCAGTCGCGAACGAAAGAAGGCGCAGTGGCGATTTATCCGTTCAGCGCGGTGCTCGGCATGGCCGACATGCGACTGGCGTTGCTGCTCAACGCGGTCTCCCCGGCGATCGGTGGGGTGCTGGTCCGGGGTGAGAAGGGGACCGCCAAGTCCACCGCCGTGCGGGCTCTCGCCGCGCTGCTGCCCCCGGTGCGGCGGGTCGCCGGCTGCCGTTTCGGCTGTGACCCGGCCGAGCCCGACCCGGCCTGCCCGGACGGCCCGCACCCGGCCGACGTCGCCGCCGAGACCCGCCCGGCCCGTCTCGTCGAGCTGCCGGTGGGCGCCGCCGAGGACCGGGTGGTTGGTGCGCTGGATCTCGAAAAGGCGATCGGCGAGGGGGTACGCGCCTTCGAGCCGGGCCTGCTCGCCGCCGCGCACCGGGGTGTGCTCTACGTCGACGAGGTCAACCTGCTGCACGACCACCTCGTCGACCTGCTGCTCGACGCGGCGGCGATGGGCCGCAGTCACGTCGAGCGGGAGGGCGTCTCGGTCAGCCACGCGGCCCGGTTCCTGCTGGTCGGGACGATGAACCCGGAGGAGGGGGAGCTGCGCCCGCAGCTGCTCGACCGGTTCGGGCTCACTGTGGAGGTGGGCGCCAGCCGGGACCCGGAGATCCGGGTCGAGGTGGTCCGCCGCCGGCTGGCCGCCGACGCGGACCCGGTCGGCTTCGCCGCCCGTTGGGCCGACGCCGACGCGGAGATCGCCGGCCAGGTGGCCGCCGCCCGCCGCCGACTTCCCGGGGTACGACTGCCGGACGCCGCGTTGCGGCAGATCGCCGAGGTGTGCGCGGCGTTCGACGTGGACGGGATGCGGGCCGACATCGTCACCGCCCGTACCGCCCTCGCCCACGCCGCCTGGCACGGCCGGGACCGGGTCACCATCGACGACGTCCGGGTGGCGGCCCGGTTGGCCCTGCCGCACCGCCGCCGCCGCGACCCGTTCGACACCCCGGGGCTGGACGAGAAGCGCCTCGACGAGGCGTTGCAGCGCGCCCAGGACGCCCACCCCGACGACCCGGACGACGCCGGCCCCGACGACCGCGGCCCCGACGGCAGTGACCCGGACGGCGGCCCGCAGGGCGGTGGCCCGGCCGGTGGCGGTGGCCCGAACGGGGGCGGACCACAGGGCGGTGGACCGCAGGGAGGCGACCGCAGCGGCGACGGCGTCGACCAGGGTGAACCGGGTTCGGCGGAGCACCCGACGGCGCGTGACGGCGCTGGCACCGACGGGCCGGACGGCACCGGCGGCTGGCCGCAGCGCCAGCCGGGCGACCGGGGCGACGACGACGGCTGGCCGCAGCACCAGCAGGCCGATCGGGGTGACGACGGCCCGGACTCGCGCCCGCGCGGTGGCGGACATTCGACGACCGGTGCCGACGACCCGCCCCGCGGCGGGGAGTCCCAGCCGGTGGCCGTACCCCGGGGTGGGTTGAAGGCGCGGGTGCTCACCGCGCCCGGCCTGGGTGACGGGGTGCCGGGCCGACGGTCTCGGGCCCGCACCGGGCGGGGTCGCACCACCGGCGCCCGGGTACCGGCGGGTCGGGTCGGTGCGCTGCACCTGCCGGCCACGATCCGCGCCGCCGCGCCGCACCAGGCGGCCCGGGGCCGGTTCACCGGTCCGCTGCGACTGCGCCGGGACGACCTGCGCGAGGCGGTTCGTGAGGGGCGCGAGGGCAACCTGGTGCTGTTCGTGGTGGACGCGAGCGGCTCGATGGGCGCGCGGCAGCGGATGGCCACTGTGAAGGACGCGGTGCTCGCCCTGCTCACGGACGCGTACCAGCGGCGGGACAAGGTCGCGGTGATCGCGTTCCGGGGCACCGGCGCCCGGACCCTGCTGCCGGCGACCTCGTCGGTGCTGGCCGCCTCGACCCGGCTGGCCGAGCTGCCGACCGGCGGGCGTACGCCGCTGGCCGAGGGGCTGCTCGCCGCCGCGGACCTGTTGCGGGTGGAGCGCCTGCGCGACCCGAAGCGCCGTCCACTGGTCCTCATCGTCACCGACGGGAGGGCCACGGCCGGCACCCGGCCGCTGGACCGGGCGGCAGCGGCGGCAGCGGTCCTGGCCGCCACCGGCGCCCCGTGCGTGGTCGTCGACTGCGAGACGGGCCCGGTCCGCCTGCACCTGGCCGCCCGCCTGGCCACCCAGCTGAAGGCCCCCCGAACTCCCCTGGAAGCCCTCACCCACCCCCACCCCCGCGATCTTGCGCTTCCTGTCGCGGCATAGAGGGCGAAGTACGCATATGACCAACAGAAACTGCAAGATCGCGGAAGAGGCGGGCACGGGAGTGGCCGCGGGACGGGGGACGGTCTGATGCCACAGGGACAGCCGAGTTCGGTGCCGCAGGACGGGTTGACGACCCGGCAGCGGCGGCACCGGCCACTGCTGATCGTCCACACAGGGCAGATGAAGGGGAAGTCGACGGCGGCCTTCGGGCTGGCGTTGCGGGCCTGGACGGCCGGTCTTCCGGTCGGGGTGTTCCAGTTCGTCAAGAGCGCCAGGTGGCGGGTGGGGGAGGAGAACGCCTTCCGGGCGCTCGGCGAGGTGCACGAGCGCACCGGCCAGGGCGCGCCGGTGGCCTGGCACAAGATGGGCGAGGGCTGGTCCTGGATCCAGCGCGGCGGCGACGCCGACCACGCCGCCGACGCCCTGGAGGGCTGGCGGCAGATCCAGCGTGACCTGGCCGCCGAGCGCTACGGGCTGTACGTGTTGGACGAGTTCACCTACCCGATGAAGTGGGGCTGGGTGGACGTCGACGAGGTGGTCGCCACCCTGGCCGACCGGCCCGGCTTCCAACACGTCGTGATCACCGGCCGGGACGCCGACCCGCGCCTGGTCGCCGCCGCCGACCTGGTCGCCGAGCTGACCAAGGTCAAGCACCCGATGGACGCCGGCCAGAAGGGCCAGAAGGGCATCGAGTGGTGAGCGCGCACTGGGCGCTGCCCCGGGTGGTGGTCGCCGCCCCGGCCAGCGGCCACGGCAAGACCACTGTGGCCACCGGACTGCTCGCCGCGCTGCGCCGGCGGGGCCTGACGGTCAGCCCGCACAAGGTCGGCCCCGACTACATCGACCCCGGCTACCACGCTCTCGCCGCCGGGCGGGCAGGGCGCAACCTCGACCCGTTCCTGGTCGGAGCCGACCGGATCGCCGCCCTGCTGCGACACGGCGCGAGCGTCCCCACGCCCGCCGACATCGCCGTGGTCGAGGGCGTCATGGGCCTGCACGACGGCGCGGTGGGCCGCCGCGACTTCGCCTCCACCGCGCACGTCGCCCGGCTGATCGAGGCACCCGTGCTGCTGGTGCTGGACACCACCGCGCAGGGCCGGTCGGCCGCCGCGCTCACCCTCGGCATGGCCGCGTTCGACCCGGCGGTACGGATCGGCGGGGTGATCCTCAACCGGGTCGGCTCACCCCGGCACGAGACGCTGCTGCGCGACGCCCTCGCCGAGGTGGGCGTACCGGTGCTCGGGGCGGTGACCCGCGCCGCCGAGGTGGCCGCGCCGGCCCGGCACCTCGGGTTGGTGCCGGTCGCCGAGCGGGCACCCGAATCCGTCGCGATCGTCACGGCGCTCGCCGAGCTGGTCGAGGCCACTGTTGACCTCGACGCCGTGCTCGACCTGGCCCGGACCGCCCCGCCGCTTACCACCCCGGCGTGGGACCCGGTCGTCGCCGTCGGCGGGCCGGCCGGCCTCGACCGGCCACGGGTCGCGCTCGCCGGTGGCCCGGCCTTCACCTTCTCGTACGCGGAGACCGCCGAACTGCTCACCGCTGCCGGCGCGGACGTCGTCACCGTCGACCCGCTGCGTGACCCGGCCCTGCCCACCGGCACCCGGGCGGTGGTGATCGGCGGGGGCTTCCCCGAGGCGTACGCGCAGGCGCTCGCCGACAACACCGCGCTCCGCGCCGAGCTGGCCGACTTCGACGGGCCGATCGTTGCCGAGTGCGCCGGGCTGCTCTACCTCGGGCGGTCCCTGGACGGCGTACCGATGTGCGGTCGACTGGACCTGACCGCCCGGATGACCGACCGGCTCACCCTCGGCTACCGGGAGGCCCTCGCCGTCACCGACTCCCCGGTGGCGCGCGCCGGCGAGTCGGTACGCGGCCACGAGTTCCACCGCACCACCACCGACCCGGGGTACGGCGACGCGCCGGCATGGCGGTGGAGCGACACCCCGCACGGCTTCGTCGCCGGCCGGGTGCACGCCTCCTACCTGCACACCCACTGGGCCGGTCACCCGGACGCGGCCCGCCGACTGGTCGAGGCGGCCCGATGAGCGCCACGCTCACCGGGGTCGGCGTCGGCCCGGGCGACCCGGAACTGCTCACCGTCAAGGCGGTGCGGCTGCTGCGCGAGGCCGACCTGGTCTTCGTACCCGTGATGGCGGACCGGGTCACGCCCACCGCGACCGCAAACGCGACGCCGCCGGGTGCGGACGCCGGGCGGGCCGAGGCGACAGTGCGGGAGCACGTCGCGACCGACCGGCTGCGCCGGCTGCCGTTCGCGCTCGACGACCGGGGTGGGATCACCCCGCGCAGGGCGGCGGCCTGGGACGACGCCGCCCGGGTGGTGGTCGAGGCGATCGACGCGGGCGCGCGGTCGCTGGCGTTCGCCACCATCGGCGACCCCAACGTCTACTCCACCTTCGGTTACCTGGCCCAGAGTGTCCGCGCGCTGCGCCCGGCGGTACGGGTGGCGACAGTGCCCGGCGTCACCGCCATGCAGGAGCTGGCGGCGCGCAGCGGCACCCCGCTGTGTGAGGGACGCGAACCGCTCACCCTGCTCCCGGCCACCGCGGGCCTGGCGCTCTTCGCCGACGCCCTCGCCGGGCCGGGCACCGTGGTGGTCTACAAGGGCTGGCGGCGGCACCCGGAACTGCTCGCCGAGCTGCGCCGGCAGGGTCGCCTCGCCGACGCCGTGCTCGGACGCGGCCTGGGGCTCCCCGGCGAACGCGTCGGGCCGGTCGACGACACCGAACACGACCTGCCGTACCTGTCGACGCTGCTGGTTCCGGCCCGCCGCGAGCACCGAGGAGGAAAGCTGTGACCAGCGACGGCACCGTGTGGTTCGTCGGAGCCGGCCCGGGGGCGGCGGACCTGCTGACCCTGCGGGCCGCCCGGGTGATCGCCGAGGCGGACATCGTGATCTGGGCGGCCAGCCTGGTGCACGCCGACGTGCTCGACCACGCCCGCCCCGACGCGGAGATCGTCGACTCGTCGCAGCTCCCCATCGAGGGTGTGCTGCCGCTCTACCAGCGCGCCGCCGAGCAGGGGCTGACAGTGGCCCGGATCCACTCCGGAGACCCGGCGCTGTGGGGCGCGGTGCAGGAGCAACTGGACCTGTGCCGGGCGCTCGGCCTGGCCGTCGAGATCGTGCCCGGGGTGTCGTCGTTCACCGCCGTCGCGGCGATCATCGGGCGGGAGCTGACAGTGCCCGAGGTGGCCCAGTCGGTCATCCTCACCCGCCTCGAAGGCGGCAAGACCCCGATGCCGCCCGGCGAGCGGGTCCGGGACTTCGCCCGGCACGGCACCACGATGGCGCTGTTCCTCTCCGCCGCCCGCTCCGGGCAGGTGCAGGCCGAGCTGCTGGCCGGCGGCTACCCCGACGACACGCCTGCCGTGGTGGCGTACCAGGCGACCTGGCCCGACGAACTGGTGGTGCGCTGCACCGTCGGCACCCTGGAGGCGACGGTCAAGCAGCACAAGCTGTGGAAGCACACCCTCTTCCTGGTCGGCCCGGCCCTCGCCGCCGAGGGCACCCGCTCGCACCTCTACCACCCCGGGCACTTCCACACCTTCCGCCGGGCCGAGCCGGCCGCCCGCGCCGAGCTGCGCCGCGCCCGCGCCGGAGAAACAGAAACCCCATGACGTACGCCGAGCCGCCGCTGCGCGAGCCGGACCTGCCGCGTACCGCGAAGGTCCGGCCCACCGCGCTGCGCACCGGCTGGACCACCGGCGCGTGCGCTACGGCGGCGGCGAAGGCCGCGGTCACCGCGCTGGTCACCGGCAGCAGCCAGCAGGAGGTGGAGATCGGGCTGCCGGCCGGACGCCGGGTGCGTTTCCCGGTCGAGCGCTGCGAGGTGACCGGCACCCCACCGGTCCGGGCCGAGGCGGTGGTGGTCAAGGACGCCGGGGACGACCCAGACGTCACCCACGGCGCCGAGCTGACCGCCACAGTGAACTGGACCGACGTGCCCGGCCTGCGGCTGGCCGGCGGTGCCGGTGTCGGCACTGTCACCAAACCCGGCCTCGGGCTCGCGGTCGGCGGCCCGGCGATCAACGACACCCCCCGCCAGATGATCGGCGACGCCGTGGCCGAGGTGGTCGACCTCAGCGAAGTCGGAGTCCGGGTGGTGATCAGCGTGCCCCGCGGCGAGATCATGGCCCGCAAGACCACCAACCGTCGCCTCGGCATCCTCGGTGGCATCTCGATCCTCGGCACCACCGGGATCGTCCGCCCCTTCTCCACCGCGTCGTGGCGGGCCAGCGTCGTGCAGGCCGTGCACGTGATGGCCGCCCAGGGCGAGCCGACAGTGGTGCTCTGCACCGGCGGGCGTACCGAGCGGGCCGCCCGTACGCTCCTGCCCGACCTGCCCGAGGTCTGTTTCGTCGAGGTCGGCGACTTCACCGGGGCCGCGGTGACCGCCGCAGTGGGTGACGCCATGACCGGCGTGGTCTTCGTCGGCATGGCCGGCAAGCTCGCCAAACTGGCGGCCGGCATCCTGATGACCCACTACACCCGCTCGAAGGTGGACCTCTCCCTGCTCGGCGCGGTGACCGCCGAGGCCGGCGGCGACCCGTCGCTCGTCGCCGCCGTGACCGAGGCGAACACCGGGCGACACGCGTACGAGCTGTGGGAGGCCGCCGGGCTGCTCGCCCCAGCCGGCGACCTGCTCTGCCAGCGGGTCCAGGCGGTGTTGCGGCGATTCGCCGGGCCCACGGTCACCGTGGACGTGGCGATGGTCGACTTCGCCGGGGCGCACGTCGTGGCCTCGTCCGGCCGGTGGCCCCGATGACGCGGACGGCCTCGGCGACCCCACCGGCCCCGGTGACCGCCGTGTCAGTGGTCGGCCTGGACGCGGCGGGCGCACCCCCGCACCCCGCGCTCGCACCGGTGCTGGCCACCGCCGGGCTGGTGGTCGGGGCCGCCCGGCACCTGGCCGCGGTGCCCGTACCGGCCGGCGCGGACACCATCGCCCTCGGGCCGCTCGCCCCCGCCCTGCGCCGCCTCGCCGAGGCCGTCGACGCCGGGGTGCCGGCCGTGGTGCTGGCCAGCGGCGATCCCGGCCTGTTCGGCATCGTCCGGCGGCTGCGCGCGGCCGGGCTGCCGCTGCGGGTGGTGCCGGCAGTGTCCAGTGTGGCCGCCGCGTTCGCCCGCGCCGGGCTGCCCTGGGACGGCGCCGCCGTGGTCACCGCGCACGGCCGCGATCCGCGCCCGGCGTTGAACGCCTGCCGGGCGCTGCCACTGGTCGCGGTGCTCACCGCGCCCGGCGCCGGCGCGGCCGAGCTGGGCGCCGGCCTGATCGGCTGGTCCCGCCGCCTGTTGGTCGCCGAGCACCTGGGCACCGCCGCCGAACGGATCCGCGCGGTGACCCCCGAGCAGGCCGTCGCCGGTACCTGGGCCGACCCGCACGTCCTGCTCAGCCTCGCCGACCCGGTACCGGCCAGGTCCGCGCCCGCCGACGCCGTGCCCGCCGGGTCCACGTCACCCCCCGCCGGGCCCGCCTGGTCCGCGGACGCCCCGCCTGACCGAGGTACGGCCGGTATGCGCGCCGACAACCAGCCCGCCGCCGCGCCGGCCGGTGGTTGGGCGCTGCCGGAGGACCGGTACGCCCACCGCGACTCCATGATCACAAAGTCGGAGGTGCGCGCCCTCGTCGTCGCCCGGCTGCGCCCCCGACTGGGCCGGCTGATCTGGGACATCGGGGCGGGCAGCGGCTCGGTCGGCATCGAGTGCGCGTTGCTCGGCGCGGCAGTGCTCGCCGTCGAACAGGACGCCGACGCCGGTGCCACCATCCGGGCCAACGCCGCGGCACACGCCGTGCACGTCCGACTGATCAGCGGACGTGCCCCGGCGGCGCTGGCCGGCCTCCCCGAGCCCGACGCGGTCTTCGTCGGCGGCGGCGGTGTCGACGTCCTCACCGCCGTGGCGGCCCGCCAGCCCGAGCGGGTGGTGCTCACCCTGGCCGCACTGGACCGGGTCGCACCGTCCGTGGGTCTGCTGCGCGCCGCCGGCTACACGGTCGAGGGCAGCCAGCTCTCCGCCGCCCGCCTCGCCGACCTGCCCGGCGGGTCGATCCGCCTCGCGGCCACCAACCCGGTGGTCGTCCTCACCGGGGAGCGCCAGTGACCGAACAGAACCCGCCCGCCCGGATCGGCCTGGTGGCGGCCACCGCAGCCGGCCGCCGGCACGCCGACACCCTGACCGCCGCCTGGCCGCACGCCCGGCTGGTCGAGGGGGAGACCGTCGCCGACGCGCTGCGGACCGCCTGGGCCGGGTGCGACGCGGTCATCGCGTTCCTGGCCACCGGGGCGGTGGTACGGATCGTCGCGCCGCTGCTCGACGACAAGCGCACCGACCCGGCGGTGGTGGTCGTCGACGAGGCCGCCCGGCACGCGGTGGCGCTGCTCGGTGGGCGAACCGGTGAACCGTGGACGGGGCTGGCCGGTGACGGCGAGCCGTTCATCGAAGGGCTCGCC